>JAJRVC010000416.1 GCA_024277475.1 Deltaproteobacteria bacterium | reverse complement strand
GGCCTACCCATCGTGTTCGTCGAAGATGCCTTTGGACAGACTTTTGCGGGCGGTGCGGGCTTCCTGATCGGCGCGGGTGATGCCGCCATCGTAGTCGTTGTAATCCACAAAATCAAGAACCGGTTGCATTTCCGGGTGCCGGTCGAGATAAAGTCGCGCCATCATTTGTGTGGTGCGCCGGTATTTCGGGTGTCCGGCTTTTTGGGTGCGCAACTCGGCAAAGTGACCTAACTCGCGCAAATTCATCCCCATATTCCAACGAATGAAATGATTGAACAAGGTTGCGTATTGCGCTTCCTGATAAAATCCGGCACGTTTCAGATCGCGATGCAGTGATTCAGTTCGCTCGAAACATTCCTGGACTTTTTTTGCCATACCAATTTCTGCAATTTCTTCTGGCACCGAATACCCTAACTCAATTCCCATATTCTGCCTTTGTTGAGTAAGCATGCGGTGGCGTTGCAAATCGCGGTACTCGGCGAACCCGGCGAGGATGTCGAACTGAATAGGATAACCGTATTCCAAAGCCCTGCCTGGCCTGTCGCGTTTGCTTTTTCTGGAACCTATATAAGCAGCAAAAATCTGTTTTTTCTTTTCATCGGGTAATTGCCGGATCACGTTTCTTATCTGTTGAGTGGAGTGCTGCACATAAGGGAAAATCATGTTAGCCAGCAAATGGGTATGCTGGTCTTCCGCCGCATCTTCCAATAAAACCACTTCCGCCGTAGTTTCTATAGGCAGGGAGTCAAAAATTTCTTTACCAAGTTCGCGCATGGCCCGACGGTTTTCTGCGGTGTAGTCATTTCGATCGGCGCGTTTAATGAAAGTAGGAATTTGTGTGTTCAGGGCTTTTCGGATCGACTCCGCGAGCTGGTTGGCTTCGGATAAATCGTTCGTCAGCAATTTGCTTATCAGGCCCGAATAAAATCTGCCGTTACCCACCAGCCCGACATTTGCCTGGGTGCAGGCAGGCAGAATGCAGCGAATCACGTCACACGCCGCGCTGCGGATGGTAAAGTTGTAAGCGATTCGATGCGCTTTGATTTCATTGTCGCCTTGCAACTTCGACAAACCGGCTTTTTGAATTTTGCCATCGCGCTCGACTTCAATTTCAAATGCCCCTTTCGTCAAACGCTTGCGAAACAAGTCTTGCATGGGCTCGACCATTTCTGCATACGTTTCAAAAAGAAAATCCATATTGCCGGTAAATTTTTCACCCAACCCGGATTCGAGAATATTATCTGGACAAATGTATCTCCAGCGGCCATTCTTTTTCACATCATAGAGTACATAGCGGGTGGACTCTTCAATGGGAGAACCGCCGATGCGACAGTCTTCGATGACTTTAGTCATCAGGTTGGAAATTTCTTCAATGCATAAAGGGGCCACGGCCAGTTCTGCTACCGACTCATCGCCGAATTTATTGACCACCCGGTCGATCATCTGCGATCCCTTAACATCATTGGGAGTTCCATCCGGGTTCAGAAATTCGCGCACGATAGTTTCTTTGAATCCGGTAGGAGCGCGACTGTAACGAGCCAGTGCGCCACCGATCACTTCCGGATTCAAATTTTCAAGGGTGAACACATTGGCATCGACATCCGAAAGATAGGGTTTTAATAACTCTCTCTCGTGGTCGGTCAATTCATCAGATCGCTTGGGTTTATCTGTCATAAGTTTTATTATTCAATAAACTGTTTTGAATCTTTGGCACAGCGAAAGCCTGTGTCGTTGAAACGCACATCCGGTTGGCTCCATCTGCGAAACGCGCTGCGAAGCGAATCGGCAAAGTTGACCCAGGAGCCGCCGCGAAGGACTTTGAACTTGCCATCCTTGGGGCCTTTGGGATTTTTTTTCGTGCCGACAGTGTAATAGGTACGCATATACCAGTCGTCCACCCATTCCCAGACATTGCCGGCCATGTCGTGCAATCCATAAATAGAAACCCCTCTTGGGTAGCTGCCAACAATGGTCATCGTGGCGATGCCTTGCCACTTTTTGTTATAGTTAGCGCGTCGTTTAGGAGACCCATTCCCCCAGGGGTAGATGTTGCCGCTGGGTCCGCGTGCGGCTTTTTCCCATTCCGCTTCAGAGGGTAAGCGTTTGCCTTTCCACTTGCAATAAGCAACCGCATCATACCAGTCGACCTGGGTGACGGGCTGATTGCGTATCAGCATGGAAAATGAATCCCCCTTCCACAAGTTACCCTCCCAGCAGGAATCGGTTGTGCAAGTGTCGTCTAAAGCGGGGCGGTGACCGGTGGCTTTTACAAATTCGAGGTATTGTTTGTTTGTAACCTCAAAAATATCTATCCAGTAACTTTTTAACGAGATCAGCTTTAAAGGAAACTCATCGGAAAACCACCACAGTTGACAGGCCCGGTCATATTTGCGGCACATTTTTAGCGCGGCCTGGTTCTCTTCAAAGCTGGAGCCGCGAACAAATTTTCCTCCCTTGACCCATGCCATGTTTGAATACTGCTCTGTTTCCGATATGCGGCTCTCGGATTCAACCGTTTTAGAAAAGGCTGTGGCGGAAAAAAGCCCACTGCTCAACAACAGGAGTAAAAACAGGGGAAAGTTTCGGTTGAATGATGTGGAAATTAACAAGGGCTTAAATTGAGTCCAGCAAATTACCGGCTCTCTGTTCGCTGTATTGAGAAGCGGATCATTTCTTTACCATGAATATAAAACAACGACAGACCCAGAACCATGTTGATGGTATACAACCATGTCAATTGACTGTGATAGCGGTCAAACTGAATCTGTAGTTTCTGGTCTGCAGGGTTAGCCTTCTTAAGTTTATCCATTGCATGCATTTCCGGCCGCAATACACTGCCTACATAAATAGCAAGGACGATCATGACTGCGAGGAAGACCTCTCGCGTATAACGACGTTTGGTCACTACCTGTGGCTCATAGCCTACTGAACTATATTTTGCGACCAGAAACTTGATGACCTCGGCAAGAACCATAATCGTTATACAGGTATAAATGATATTGATATTAAAAACATCCATGATTTTGTTCATGATGGTGCTGGCCGCGAGCTTCTGGTCTTTCAGGTTTATCCTCACCATGATCTCAACGAGAATGCCAAGCAGAAACATGCCGGTTACCCAAAGACTGAGAGAAAACAAATACAGCCAATTCGATATAAATAGTAAACGTTTCATTATTTTAAAAAGCGTTTTTGTATTTACCCTCCTCCTTTCAGGAGGGGAAACCTTTTAATAAAAATTTTATGTGGGTAAAAGTGGTCCAACCCTCCCCCAGCCCCTCCCTATGAAGGGAGGGGAGGAGTTGTTATTTAGCTGTCCTCAGAAGCTTGAAGGCCATGGTCCGGCCTCTTGCGAGGCAGGAGGCAATTAAAACTACCTCTAGAAGCTAGAAGACCATGGTTCGTTCATAAGCGTCCTGACCTATCGCCTCCCACGCTAGTGGGCTAGTGGCCGCCGGAGACGCGTTTTCTTAAGGCTTTGAAACTCTCCTTTATTTCTTTTTCTTCACGTGCCCGGGCTTTAATGACTTCGTCTTTGTCACCGCCGAACCAGGTTTTAACAGTGGTGCCTACTCGTTCGCGGTTGATCGTATTTAGAATCGACAAATAAATAATGCCGTAAAAAACTGCGATGCCATAAAGAATATAAGGGATAAATGACCGCAGACGTTGTTTTTCTTTTAGTGAGCGGTGCTCCCACAATCTATACCATAAACTTTCCTTCTTATCATCGCTCATAATGTTTTCCAGCAAGTGCCTT
>JAJRVC010000415.1 GCA_024277475.1 Deltaproteobacteria bacterium | reverse complement strand
TTAATGATCCCGTGCAACGTAAAATTGCCTCCCACCGCCTGATTGCCAAAATCCCGACCATTGCCTCCATGGCCTATAAATATTCTGTTGGCCAGCCTTTCGTCTATCCACGTAATGACATGAGCTATGCGGAAAACTTCCTGCATATGACCTTTGGCGTACCCCAATGCGAAGAATATGAGGTCAGCCCGGTTCTGGCCAGTGCCATGGATAAAATCTTTATCCTCCATGCGGACCATGAGCAAAATGCCTCCACCTCCACGGTTCGTCTGGCCGGGTCATCGGGAGCCAATCCCTTTGCCTGTATCGCGGCGGGCATTGCCTCCCTCTGGGGACCGGCTCACGGCGGCGCTAATGAAGCCTGCCTGAATATGTTACAGGAAATCGGCACTGTGGACCGTATTCCGGAATATGTGGAAAAAGCCAAGGACAAGAACGATCCCTTCCGCCTGATGGGCTTTGGCCACCGGGTCTATAAAAACTTTGACCCACGGGCAAAGGTTCTGGCCAAGTCAGCCAAAGAAGTTCTGGATGAGCTTGGCGTTAATGACCCCATGCTGGAT
The DNA here is from genome assembly GCA_024277475.1 of Deltaproteobacteria bacterium. Next base: position 5,507 of record JAJRVC010000415.1, on the reverse strand, counting down.
GTGGCCCGCGAACTTGAACGCATTGCGCTGGAAGATGATTATTTCAAGGAAAAGAAACTCTACCCCAATGTGGATTTTTATTCCGGCATTATCCTGAAAGCCATGGGGTTCCCCACCGGCATGTTCACCGTCCTGTTTGCACTGGCCAGGACAACCGGCTGGGTATCACAATGGGGCGAAATGATCGAAGATCCGACCCAGAAGATTGGCCGCCCGCGTCAACTGTTCACCGGTGATACTTTTCGGGATTATGTGGATATTGAAAATAGATAAAACATTCTGTCAGAAAAATAAAAAGCCCGGAGGTAAAATCTTCGGGCTTTTTTAACGCTCAATAAATTCGATCATATAACCATCCGGGTCACGGACAAAGGCGATCACCGTCTTGCCGCCCTTCATTGGGCCCGGTTTTCGGGGAATCTCAATACCCTTCTCTTCAAGCTCTGCACAGATAGCATAAATATCCTTTACCCCAATAGCCAGATGACCAAAGGCCTCACCCATGACATATGGCTCTGTACGGTCCCAGTTATGGGTCAGCTCAATGACAGTATGGTCACGCTCATCCCCGTAGCCCAGAAAAGCCAAAGTAAATTTGCCCTCAGGAAAATCTTTTCTCCGCAAAAGATCAAGCCCCAGATTCTGGCAATAGAATTCAATAGATTTATCCAGGTCCAGAACCCGGATCATCACATGCAAAAAACGATTGCCGCCCGCCATACCAATCAAGCCTGCTTGTCGGCGATCATGGCGGTGAAGGTAGCCTCGGCCACCAATTCACCGGCAACCTTGCCTTCACCCTTGAAACGCCATACCGGCCCCCGGTGACGTTCCTTGGTGATATGCAGTTCCAGCCTGTCGCCCGGCACAACAGTTTTGCGAAATTTCGCCCCGTCAATGGACATGAAATAAGCCAGCTTTTCAGTGGCCTCCTCTTCCATGCTCAGCATAACCAGCGTGGCCGCTGCCTGAGCCATAGCCTCAACAATCAGGACGCCGGGCATCACCGGTTTTCCCGGAAAATGCCCCTGAAAGAAAGGCTCGTTCATGGTCACGCATTTAATGCCAACCGCTGATAAGCCGGGATTAATATCGGTCAGCTGATCTATCAACAGCATCGGATATCTGTGCGGGATCAATTCCATGATCCGCTCAACACCAATGGTTTCCGCTTCGTTGCGTACTTCTTCTGACATAGCGAACTTTCTACCCCCTAATAGGCTTATTTGGCAACAGGCGTAGCACTAGCCGCCGGAAGCTCCACCTTTATTGAGGGCAGGACTTGATCCAGCGCTTCGATAACGTTAGTCGTCACATCAAGGCCCGGGCCTTTTTCAATGACCAGACTGACATCCATAATCATGGTTGCCTTATGCTCTTTCAGAATTTTCTGCAGGATAGGCTTCAAAGCCCGTTGCAATTCGTTCTGCGCATTGCCCAGAGCCGTTTCAAGCTGACGGTTTTTGATCTGAACTTCCCGCTGTACGGTCAGAACCTTGTTCTGGAAATCCTTGACCTTGGCGTCATAGGATTCCTTGGGCAGGATTGACCGCTGGGATTTGAGGGTAGCTTCTTCCTCTTTCAGCTTTTTTTCCTGCTCGGCAATCTCCGCCTGAAATTTTGTCCGGATCTTGTCAAGCTGGCTTTGAATATCCTTGCCAGCCGCAGAATTAAACCTGACCATACGGCTGTCAATCACAGCAATTACCGCCGTGGGCAGAGCCTCAGCCGCAAGTGATGTGCCAATGGTGGTGAATGTGGAAACAGCGGATACAATAGCCGCCATAACAGTAATCTTGATTATCTTGTTCATTTTAAAATCTGGTTCCGATGTTAAATTGGAAAAATTCCGTTTTGTCGAATTTGTCAGACAAAATAGCCTTGGCAAAATCGACCCTAAATGGGCCAAATGGTGATGTCCAGGTAAAACCGATACCTGCTGCCACTCTTGGTTTTGGGGTATTCCCCACAATCGTATGCGTAAAACCAGTTGCAGGATTAAACAACCGCTTCGGCAAGTCAACCGTAAAAAGCGCGCCGGCATCAACAAACATACTTGCTTCAATACCAAGCTCGCGCGCGCCAGAGCCTAATGGTATAAATATTTCCATTGATCCCTTATAAAAAACATTGCCCCCAAGTGCATCCCTGGTCAGGGCATCGCGTGGGCCAATACCGGCCTGTTTGAAGCCACGCATACGGGGATTACCCAGGAAAAAACGGTCATTAATACGAATATCCTGCCCCATCCCCAGAATATGACCACCTTCAGCTTTAATCCCGAAAATCCAGCGCCCGTGAATAGGTACAAAGTAATTATAATTGGCTTGTGTGCGAATATATTTCACATTGCCGCCAAGGCCCGCCACATCTTGATTTATAACCATCCGCTGGCCCCGGTTAGGTTTCTGCCGATTGTCGAGAGTGTCGAAAGATATCCCATAACCTATTGACGATGTTGTAAAAATACCAATATTCGTGGTAGTGAACGGGCTACGCCTTGCCAGGAAAGCAGACGGTATGTCAATTTCATCCCGGCGCAGATTATAGCGACTACTCATGACGACATATTCGGTGATCTGAAACGCGGAACGTAAGCCCAACCCAAGAGAAATTTGGGTAAAGTTCGCTTCCCTGAAACTGTTATCCCGATAGAATAAATCCACACCGGCGACAACAGGACGCCCCATAAAGTAGGGTTCCGTGAAGCCAATATCCAGCTCCTTACGCCTGCTGGATATACGGCTGCCAAACCGCAGGTCCTGCCCCCGGCCCAATAGATTTCTTTCCCGAATGCTAAAATCAAACAAGAAACTTTCCCGGCTGGAAAAACCAGCCCCGACGGAAAGTTCGCCTGTCGCCTGCTCCTCAACGGTTACCTCAAGAATGGTTTTATCATTTGATGATCCCTCAACCTGATCAATCTCTACTTGTTTAAAGAAACCAAGAGATTTAATCCGGATTTCTGAGCGTTTCATTTTTGAGGAGTTATAGCTGTCGCCTTCGATCAGGCGCATTTCCCGGCGAATCACACGGTCATGGGTACGGGCATTACCGTGGATCTCAACCCGTTCCACATAAACGCGCGGGGCCTTGTTGACGATATAGGTAATATTAACTGTCTGTTTTTCACGGTCACGTTTGATCCGGGGGCGCACGTTAACGAAGGCATAACCCTTCAAACCCGCAACACTGGTCAGATATTCTACCGTATCATCAATCAATTCGGAATTATATAATTGCCCCTTTCTGGTAAATACCAGCAGACTTAAAATATCCGAGTCCAGATCAGGTATCTGGCTTTCAACCTTGACCTCGCCAAAATGATAGATAACGCCCTCTTCAACGGTATAGTTGATGAAGAATGTTTCTTTGTTGGGGGCCAGTTCGGTTACCGCAGAGGTTATCCTGAAATCCGCATAGCCGCGAGACCGGTAAAAATCCCGAACCAACTGCTTGTCAAAAGCCATCCTGTCCGGGTCATACGTATCATCAGAGGTCAGGAACTTCCACCACCGGCTTTCCTTGGACCGCAGAACCGCACGCAAATCATCATTATTATAGATTCTGTTGCCCATGAAATTGATTTTACCGATGCTGCTTTTCGGGCCCTCGGTAATTTCAAACACCAGATTTATCCGATTCTGATCCAGTTGAATAACCTTTGGTTCGATGCTGGCGGCGAACCGTCCACCCCGGCGATATATCTCCAAAAGCCTTTGCACATCGGCACGTACTTTAGAGCGGGAAAAAACAATCCGGGGCCGCAAATGAATTTCTTCATACAGCTTGTCGTCTTTTTTATATTTATTGCCTTCAAAAACAATGCGGTTGATGATCGGATTTTCTGAAATCTTGATGACCAGGGTTTTGCCGGACCGGCCAATTTTCACATCGGAAAATAATCCCGTATTAAACAGGGATTTCAACGAACGGTCCACCTGCTTTTCGTTATACAGATCGCCCTTGCGAACAAAAATATAGGATTTTACGGTATCGGACTCAATGCGCTGGTTACCCTCAACCACCACATCAGAGATAATATCCCGATTATCGTAGCTGGCCTCCTGAGCATTTGCCCCCGAAATTCCAAAAACTGAATTCCCCTGAACCAACCCACCGAATAATAACCAAACTATACAAATTTTAACAATGCGATTTAACAAAGAGTAGCATCCTGTTTATTTTTTGCTTTTTTTATAGTAGATGTGGCCTTATTACCAGTTAAATTTCAATATGTCATTGAAAGTCGCCAACATCATCAATCCTAAAATAAAAACCAATCCTATACGAAACCCGTATTCCTGTGTTCGTTCACTTAGTTTCCGGCCCAATACGGCCTCAAATCCGTAAAATAACAAATGCCCGCCATCCAGCATGGGGATAGGGAATAGGTTTATCATGCCCAGGCTTATGGACACCAAAGCCATAACCCGGATCCAGAAATCAATGCCGCGCTTGGCAGATTCCCCGGCAATTTTTGCAATACCAATTGGTCCGCTCAACTCCTTCACCGACCTTGTGCCGACGATCATCTGCCGTATTCCGCGCAGGGACTGGACAACGATCACACGGGTTTCCAAAACCCCGGCCCATAATGCTGACGTCAGATTATGCTCTCTGATAACTGTTTTCTCGGCATTCTGAACCCCAATCTGATACAGTTCCAACGGCTTCCCATCATCATCAAGCACCGGTTCACCATCCCGGACGATTTTTGTCAACTTGGGCGTAAGCACAAGACTTACAATTTCACCTCTACGCAACACGTCAACATTCATGCTTTCGCCCGCGCTGTAAAGCACCTCTATTCTCACATCGTTGAACCGCTTGATCTCACTGCCATCAACCGCAACAATAACGTCGCCTTTCTGTAAGCCAGCTTCTTCTGCCGCACTGCCTTCGACCACGGATGATACGACCGCCGGAGTATCAACCTGTCCATAAACGTAAAAAAATGTGGCCATAATAAGGATAGCAAAGATAAAGTTGGCAAATGGCCCGGCAAATACCACAGCGGCCCTTTGATATAATTTCTTATGATGGAAAGAGACTTTCTTGTCTTCTTCCGACATCTTATCCAGACTGTCTCCGGGTGTGCTGGCCTCACTGGCATCGCCGAAAAACTTTACATAACCGCCCAGCGGCACATAGCTGACTTTCCAGCGGGTGCCTTTTTTATCTGTCCGACCCCATATTTCCGGGCCAAAGCCAATGGAGAATACATCCACGCGGACGCCGTTCATTCGGGCAACAATGAAATGCCCCCATTCATGGACAAATACCAGAATAGATAACATTGCCAGAAAAGAACTGACATAAATAATAGCATCAATCAAACCGTCCATCATGGTCCTTTACAATTTACCAATCACATCCTGCGCTACGCATCGTGCCTCACCGTCTATGGCGTCAACCATTTCAAGACTGCGCAAGGCAGCACCATCAAACCGGCTCAGGGTTTCTTCAACAATTCCGGCAATATCCAGAAAGCCTATACGCCCATC
>JAJRVC010000414.1 GCA_024277475.1 Deltaproteobacteria bacterium | reverse complement strand
TTCGGAGGTAAAGCCTAACATTACCTTGTCTTCATCAGCTCTTTTGGTTTTGGGATCTACCTGGTGGACGATATAAACCTTTTTGGCGTCTGGGTGGTCTCCTAAGAAAAGATCGACCTCCTCGCCGTCTTTGCCTTCTGATCGGGAGAAATAACCGTATGCATGGTGCATCAGGCTCCGCCACGGCTTGCCGTCTTCATCTTTGCCTTCCCGGTAATCCCCTGGGGCGTGCTCGACTGTGACCGGAAACCCCATGAACTTGAAATGTCCTTTTTTATAATTGCCGGCCTCGATTTGTCCTTCGGTGGGGTGTTTGTTGATCCCGTCGTATTCTTTTTTGATCTTGGCGACGGTATCGGTGTCCGGGGGCGTGGTCCGCATGGGCGCCCGGCCGCCGCCTGTCAGCTTTTGGGGCTCGGGCTTTCCCTCTTTTATGGATGCCTTTTCCTTGTTAAGGACTATGAGCTGATCGGCCATGGCCGATTTGAAAAACTTATTCTCCGGATCAGCTTCGAGGATCTTCGCGGTATTGGCGATCAGAACAGCATCATAATCTTTTGCAATCTTGCTCCAGAACTCAGGCGAATCCCAATGACCGTATTTCGTGGCCGCTTTCCCCAGGTCCTCTTTTGATCCAATTTTGAGGATACGGATGTCCTCTGCAAGCGTGTATTCCACACCCGTTAATGACGTCCGTTCATAGCCGCCTGGCTCCGCCATCCATTTTTGATTCTCATAATCATAATAAAAATTCGTATCGGATGGTTTTTCCTTGCCAGTGGCGGGGACCGCCTCGCCTGAAGGCACGAAATTATGTATCTCGCTCCAGGTTTTACCGTCGAGCGATAAATAAAGGGCGTCGCCGGCGAATCGACCAACTTTCTTGGCTTTGTCTAATCCTCCGGTGCCAAATAGGGGTTTTTCGGCCTTATACTTAAAACCCTCTTTGCGGATCTTCTCCGCTCTTTCCGGGGTAGTAAAATGCTTAAAAGTCCGCCCTTTTATTTCTTTTTCAGGAACTCCTTTCCGTTTACCTCCAGCTTGCTTCCCTTTGGCAGGCCCGCCAGGAAGTCCCGCGGGGATTTCACCCCGTCCGGCCCTTTGACCAGCAACTTCGCGTGCTGTTTTGTGCTTTTGTAGTTCGGCCTCTGCCGCGGTAGTGGTTGTCGCTTTGCCATAGCTAAATTGAACCTCATATTTGATTTTTTTGCCGTCCGGCAAGGTAATGATGATTGGATTCTTGGCCAGGTGATCTACTATACGTTTGTGTAGTATGTCGTCGAGTGCTCGAGCATCGTCGCTTTGAACGATTAATTCGTCTCCGGATATGTGATAGGTGTCGGCATCCGTGATCTGGGCAAGCGCATTGCCGAAATTAATCAGCATGGCGTCTCCGGTCTGGTGGCCGAAAGCGTCATTGAAATATTTCAGCGAATCCAGATCAATACTCGCAACATGCTTTTTGCGCCTGTCCTCGATGTCGAAGGCCTGTTTGTTGCGCAGGCCGGTCAAGTAATCGGTATTGAGCGCCTCTCGGAGTTCGTCCTGGCTCATTTCGGAGGTGCGCTTGCGTGGTTCCATGCCTGATTGGATACGGCCGTAAACCGTTTTCAACACATCGGCAACGTCGGAATCTTCCTCGATGGTTTCACCCATGCGCTTTGCCAGATCCAGGATACCGGTTCTGCCTTTTTTGATAAGGCCGGTACCGCCTCGGACAAACTGATCCTCAGTAAGTTTCTTGGAATTGGTATAGATGGTCCGAAAGCCTTTGTCCCAGGCCTGGGGTGGTCGCTCGGTCCGGGTCCGCCTTTCAGGGGTTTCACGCTGGAGCTTGCGACGATCCTGCTGCGGCGTTAAATCTTGATCTGGCCCCTGGGCTCCCGGTATGCCTTCATCGGCTTTCGGTTTTTGAAGTACTCCACCTGGTGAAGACGCTGCAGGGCCTTTGCCTTTGACAGGGGCCGGCTTAGGTTTTTGCCGCGGTGGCTTTTTACCTGGTATTTTCCCTTTCTCACCTTTTTTAACACCTGGGGCCTCCTTTGGTTTGACGGGTTTTGGCTTTTCGGCCAGTTTGTCCAGTTCTTCCGGGGTTAATTCCGCCGCCGCTTCTTCCGCGTCGAGAGACTCAGAGCCGCCGAATTGCTTTCCTTTGGTTTTATCCCGGATATCTTTTGCCCGGTCTTCACCCAGAAGAATGTCTTTTGCCGTGGTATCAGCGCCGTCGGTAAGAAGATCTTTCGCATCGCTTTTGCCTTCGCGGTCAAAGGCCGCCGCCATACCACCGCCCATGGCAAAGCCTGCGACTCCGCCCTGGGCCATGGCTTCGCCCACGCCTTCGCCCAATTCCTGGTTGGGATCGACCAAAAACCGCTGGACGATATTGCTGACAAGTTTTTCAAGTCCGGACTGTGGCGCTTCCTCGAAAAGGCCTTCTGAGATAGCGCCCTTGATAATGTTTGCCCACAAGGACTTTCCGCCTTCGCCTCCGATCAGCTTGCCCATAAAGGCGCCACTGGGGGCCCCAAATATGCCGGTTGTAATCGCAGTTGGAATTCCGACAAATGTTCCGGTAGCCAATGCGAGAATCTTGCGGGCGTATTCGTGTTTCTGATCATCTGACAGGTTGGCTGGAAGTGAATTGTAAAGATCCTGGTAAGTGCCGGACTGTGAGATTTGATCCTGGGGGGTATTCATCATTTCTTCGTAGGCCTGCCGGGCGTTTTCCATACCCGAATAGCCACCCTCTCCGAGAGCTCCGCCTACAACGCCGGCCACGGCATTGATGCCGTATTTCTTGATCATCTTGCCGAGCACGCCCTGAACGATTTTGGGTGCTGCCTTCATGCCGGTACTGATCAGACCTTTGGTAATAAGCCCGCTGGCGCCCATGGAAATAACCGTAGACGGGATGGACTCTGCGATCATCCCGCCTATTTTCCAGGGATCGGTTGCCCCGGGGCCGAAAAATCCCTCCTCATCACCACTCGCCAGAATTGTCTTTTTCATGCTGGCTTTCATGGCCGGCGTCAGCTTTTCGTCGTAATAGCTTTGTGCAACATCGCCGTATTCTTTCAGCTTGGAGGAGACCGAGTATTTGTCAAAAAAATCCCGGTTGGCCTGGAGAGCATCGTTTTGCGTCAGATCCCCAACAACACCCATGGTCTTGGCCGCCAGTTCGGCCGGGTTGGTCAAAGAAGTGAGCATGGCCGCGGTTTTACCCACGCCTGCAGCTCCTCTTCCCAGCATCCGAGGAATATCCCAAAGGCTATGGCCACCATCGTCGGGTTCGTCGAGGTCGCTTGACTTAGGATCATTTAAATAGGGATCTTCGGGCTCCTTTTCCGTACCTTGATCTTCACTTGCGAAAGGATCATAGTCCACCACCTCTCCGATTGAAAAGCCGGAATCTGCCGAATCTGCCGGGGAATCTATTGTTTCGTCCTCATCTTCAAAGGGGTCATAATCGAGGACTTCGCCGATCTCGTAAGCCATTTATCCTGCTCCGTAAGAAAATTTAATGCTCGTAATAATCAACCGGTCGGTCCGGCATCTTTTTTCTGATAACCGCCGGTCCGGTGTTCGTCCGGCCTGGAAAATTTATGCCGGCGCTTTTCATTTTGCCTTTGGATTTAGGCTTCGGCTTATCTTCGCTGCCCGTAACAGGCGCCCACCCATTGCCTTTTCTTATGTACCAGACCCCGTCTGTTCCCCGCCTGGCGTTTGGATATTTCTTGGGGGGCTTTTTACCTCGATAAACGTTTTGTTTTTTTAGCTTCGTCTCTCTGGCCGTCCGCTTGGCTTCTCGCTCAGCTTTTTCTCGCCGTTTCTTTTCGCTGGGCGATTCTTTGCCCATGGCCTTGGCCACATAATCGTTATAGGCCGTATCGTATTTCTCCTGGGCGCCTGGCTGGTTCCAAAGTGCCGGCTGAAAATAACCCTCCGCCTCGAACTGTTTCATGGCGGCTTCGTCAGCGGCCTTGTGGACGTCGGCTGTCAGTTTGCGGTCTTTAAAACCTACTTCCCGGATACTCTTATTCTCTGCGACCTGGTCCTTGGTCTTTTCATGCTTCGGGTTCATGGGCGCGATAATATTCTGGAATACCTCCTGGGTGGACTTGAAAGCGACTTGTTTCTTCTGGCCCGGGAATACAATGCCGACCGCATCGGAATCCGGATCAAAGATAAACTGGGGGATACCGGCATTACCGGGCCTGCCCTTGAAACTGCGCTCACCAGTGGCTGTTTTCCCTTCGGTAATGACATCTTCCCCGCCCCCTCCGGGCGCGAGCTGGGAAAGCGCCTGCTGGATCATCTTAGGATTTCTCATCATCAGACCGCGCTTGACC
>JAJRVC010000413.1 GCA_024277475.1 Deltaproteobacteria bacterium | reverse complement strand
TCATCATACCGTTCTGAGTAGAAAAGTTCCTGATGGAATTGAAATCCAGGGACACCCCTGTAAAGTAGTTAAGCGCGAAAAGGCTGAAGGCTGATGTTTGAGTGTATTAAGGCTGATGCTAAGCGTTATTTGGATATTGATGGCCGTGATCATCAATCGTTGCCAGGGCGTGTATTCGTCCTTTTTTTTGCATACGGTCTACAGGCAACTATGGTTTATCGCTTTGGTCGGATGATTATCCATTGTCGCTCTCACCCGAAACTTAGATTTTCTTGCTGGTTGTTGGAACTTGTCTATTGGCCACTGTTTCTGTTGGTGAAAACTCTTTTTGGTATAGAACTTTCGAGAAATGCCGAAATCGGTAAAGGTTTCTACGTTGGTCATTTTGGGGGAATTGAAGTGTTAAAGTGTACAATAGGTGATAATTGTAATGTTCACCAACTGACAAAGGTGGGGGAGGGTTGTAGTATCGGCAGTAATGTCTGGATTGGAGGTCACGCAATTATTGAACCTGGTGTTGTGCTGGAGGATTTTTCAACAGTCACTGCGGCGGCTAGGGTGGATAATACCGTTACGTCCTATTGTTTGGTTTCGGGTAATCCCGCTCGTACAATTAAAATAAACTTTGATAACAGCGAAATGCTCAGCAATTCCCGGCCAACCTCTAAACCCGCTTAAACAGGGGGCTTGAGATTTTGGCCTTCGTAAACATCCGGCGGTTTTGATATTGCGTTCCGCCTCTCGGACCCTGTTGAGGGTTTATTGGTTGAGGCCGTTGAAATGGCAAAATATATTTGAAAGGACTGAGCTAAGTCACTGATTTAAATAATAAAATATCCACTTGCCGACCATTTTTATCTTGACATCGGCAATGAGATGCGAGTGCGGATTTTTCATTAGCAACCCTTATTTAAGGAGCAGTGAAAAATGCCGCGATTCAAGCAACTTAAACCAAAGTACCAGCGACCCTCAAAGCTCAAGATTCGTAAACATTTGAACATGGATGCCATGCTTTCATCACTTTATCAAGGTTTCTCCGCCGTTGCCGACCATCGCCAGGGCAAAGTCGATATTCCCCTGGCTGATGCTTTGATGTCGGGCTTTGCCATGTTTTCTCTGAAGGAACCGTCACTGCTGGCCTTCGACAGGCGACGCAGTAATGACGGAAATCTCGGTCAGGTTTACGGTATCGGCAAGATCCCCAGTGACACCAGCATGCGTGAAATTCTCGACCCCGTGGACCCGCAAAGTTTGCGACCCTTGTTCAGCGATATCTTTCGACAGCTGCAACGGGGCAAAGCCTTGGAGCCGATGGCTTATTTTGAGGGTTCCTATCTGTTGAGTCTGGATGGAACCGGCTCTTTTTCCTCAGAAAAGCTAAGCTCCGCCTCCTGCATGGTCAAGAAGAGCCGGTCGGGTAAAGTGACCTACTACCAGCAAGTTTTGGGCGCCGCTATCGTTCATCCGGATTTCAAAGAAGTCATTCCCTTGTCCCCAGAGATGATCATCCGTCAAGATGGATCGAACAAAAACGACTGCGAACGCAATGCCGCAAGGCGTTTTTTGCAAAAGCTGCGGCAGGACCATCCCCATCTCCCGCTGATCGTTATCGAAGATGGCTTAAGCTCCAATGGCCCACACATTCTGGACCTGCAAAAACACCGGATGCATTATATCCTCGGGGCCAAGCAGGGAGACCACCCCTTACTCTTTCACCGTCTGGAAGAGGCCGTAAAAAAAGGCGAAAGTACCGAACTCACCATGACGGACCCCGGAAATCCGAAGGTCACTCATGCTTTCCAGTTTGTAAACGGTTTGCCACTTAATCAGTCCAATCTCGATCTGCCGGTCAACGTGATCGACTACTGGCAGCACACTGAAGGTAAAAAGTCCCTTCATTTTTGCTGGGTTACCGATTTTACCGTGACCGAAGAGAACGTTTTCCAGCTGATGCGCGGTGGCCGTGCCCGCTGGAAGATTGAGAACGAAACATTCAACACCCTCAAAAACCAAGGGTACCATTTCGGACATAATTACGGACTGGGCAAAGAGCACCTGAGTGAAGTTTTTGTCATGCTGATGATGCTGGCCTTTCTGGTCGATCAAACCCAGCAGCTCACCAGCGCCCTGTTTCGATCCGTTTGGCAGAAGTTCGGAACCAAGCGGGCCCTGTGGGAAGAGATGCGTAATCTCTTCCACAGTTTCGAATTGGATTCGATGGAGATGCTCTATACTGCTCTTTTAAATGGTTATCGAAAGCCAAAGCTCGAGATTTTCTATGACGATCCGTAAGCGAAAAACGCTGACTGAAAACTCCAGCCACAAGGCTCCGACTGGCCCGATAACGAACAGTGAAATGTTCATCGCCGGGTTCAGGTACAGCTGCGTTCAGGTTTTCTGCATGACAGCCGTTGCAAGAGAAATCAAAGCGTTAAACAAGCTGATATCAAGCAAAAACCGGTGTATACGCAGACATATCGGCCAAAACCCTCTGCGGATTAATTAACGCAAGGGAAAGGAGGGATTAAGATGACCTCACCGGGAATTGCTGAAACGGAACAGAGCCCTTTAAGGACATGCTGGCAATACAAGGTCGGAGTGATTGGTTGTCTGGACGTAAGGGCGTCACGACCGATCTAAACGGCGTATATATGGTGCGGATTTAGTAATGACAACCGAAAATTGACCACCTGTGCTAACCGAAAATTGACCACCCTGAG
>JAJRVC010000412.1 GCA_024277475.1 Deltaproteobacteria bacterium | reverse complement strand
GGAGAACGCCGCTCAGAGGAAAAAGGGCCATTTATGGATGGAAACTAGTTAGAACCCCTTGAGGGAACATAAAGAAAGTCACCCTGTGTGTCAAGTGCAAAAAAGATTGTATGGATTCAGTAGGATTCAATCCGGAATAAGAAAAGCTGCAGGATAAGGCCCCCATCTTCATGCAGTTGATCGGCAGTTTATTACATTCCGCGAGCTTTAAAACAGAATTGGTTCAATATGCATTAAGACTTCCTGAAGTAAAATCTCAGGGCACTTGCTAATAAAAACTGCTTTTCTCGCCCTGTGATCAAGAGAACGTAATTGATCTGCCATTATTACTCCCACTACTTTCTCAGTGTCGGGAATCGGTACATAAAATGGATTTCTGCGTTTAGTGGTGCTTATGGGACAAACAAAAGCAAACCCCATTTTTCTGTTAAAAGATGTGTGGCTTAAGACCAGTGCCGGTCTGCTTCCCATTTGTTCATGACCAGCTTGTGGGTCAAAATTGAGTCGAATAAAATCGCCACATTTGGGAATGTAGTCTACCAAATTTCGTCTCCTTCAGGTTTGCCCCATGATATTTCCTTGCCCGATTCTTCTACTTTGGCTAACAATTCTTTAAGGGAATATTTTTTGACCGAACGTACCGGTTTTAAAACCAGTTTTCCATTTTCAATAGTGCAACTTACCTTGTCTTTGGGCCTCAATTGAAGCGTCTCTGAAATATGCTTAGGAAGCCTTATTCCAAGAGAATTGCCCCATTTCCCGATTTGTAACTCAATATTGCTTTGCATTGCCATACCTCCTGAATTATTGATATACAATGTATATCCAAAAAGATTGAATGTCAATGGCAACAACGTCTTTAGCTATTTGTCTGCGGGTTTTATCTTCGGTTCCTTAGGCTTTCCTATATGTAGAGCACAATGGCATGGGGCAAAATTGTCCTCTATAATTCCGAAGTGCATAACCGAACTCAGCCGCTAATTTGGAGGATTAGGCATTTATAGTGTCTGTCTTTTTTGTCCGACCGGGCGTTTTCTGAACTTAAACTTTCCGTTCAAGCCTTGTAGAACTTCGGCATCTCTTTTATACGGATCTTTTTTAAAACGCACAGTGCCGTCCGGTTCCACAGCTGCCGTCCAGTAGAACAGCAAGATCGGCACCGGTTTGGGAAGCCTGACTGTTTGGGTTTGTCCGGAATCGATGGCCTGTTTAAAGCTTTCCAGATTCCACTTATCGGGGTCGTTCAGTAATATTTGAGCGAGTTCAAAGGGCTTTTCAGTACGGATACAGCCGGAGCTAAAGGTGCGATCGGTGCGTTCAAACAGGGATTTGCTGGGGGTATCGTGAATAAAAACAAGGTGTTTATTTGGAAACATTATTTTTATTAGTCCCATAGCGTTATCGGGGCCTGGGTCCTGGCGAAGCTGGTAGGGAAAATTGCGACCGGTGTATTTCGACCAATCGATTGTATCCTGATTAACCGCTTTTCCGGTGCGATCGATGACTTTGATATTGCGGTTTTTTAAATAATTGCGGTCTTTTTTGACGGCCGGAAGGATGTCTTTCGCAAGGATACCCGGTGGGATCGTCCAGGTTGGATTCAAATCCAGATATTTGATTTCTGATTTAAATACCGGTGTCCGGCGATAGGGTCTGCCAACCTGAACGCGGCTGGTCCAGACAATTTTATTATCATTATAAACAAACACTTCGAAACCGGCAATGTCAACAATGACAAATTGGCCGCTGACTGCATGCAACACCCATCGTGTTCGCTCCAGATTAATCCGGATCTGATCGATCCGGTCTTCAACCGGGACATTGAGTGCCGCCAGCGTCTGTTTGCCCACAGATCCGTCGGTGGTGAGATGATGGCGGATTTGGAATCGCTTCACGGCTTGTTCAAGAGGGTCATCAAAGATTTTAGAATCCGGTGCTTCCGTCGAAAAATCATCGCTGATTTGCAGACGTTTGCGCAAAAGCCGAACCCGGCCATCTTGCATGCCTTTTTTGAGTGTCGGACCTGCCGGTATCGCCTCCCAGCCCCCGTTTGCCTGAAAGGCACGGTATTTTTTAAGTACAGATTTAAATCCGTCGTAAACGATGTGTTGCGGCCTGAGTTCTTCAATCTCTCTTGAAAGATTGCCGGCATCCAGTATCTCTTGAATATAAATTGCAGGACGGTCGTCATCGATTTCTACCATAAGGTTCCAGTGGGGGTGATGGTCTTCAGGGTCGACTTTGCCGAAAATAAGGTGATGGCCCAAACGGATCAGACTGTCTGTCAGCAACAAGTCAAAATCGGCTAGAAGCGCGGGATCAGGAGAAGTTCCGGAAGCGATCCGGGATCGTAATTGCTCGATTTTCGTAATGTGATAATCATCCGGACGAAGGCCGTCTTCATCAATTGTTTTGATCGCGTTGATAAGATCTTCAATATTTTGAGAGTTGGTCCAGAGCCGCTGAAATCCATTATTTTCATAGAGTTCAGGCAAGACGGTAATGGAGGCAATCAGAGCATCATCGATTTGCAACGTTTGGGTGGATCTAATTTGTGCAACCTTATTTCTGATAATCTCAGTGATTGTATGATCAGCAGCTAAGGCATTACCTGTAATTAAAATGATCTGAATACAGCCGATCAAAACGATCCTGTGCAGGTAGCGTATCATTTTGCGATTTCCTTTCTCATTTTTTATATAGGGGGGGGATCCTGTGATTTGTAAATTTTACTAAAATATAAGGCTTCAATTTAAATTTGAAACCCTCTTCGTCCGAATTTTTCGTAAAATGATAGTTGACCCTTCGCCGGTTAAGGTTTATTATCTGTCTGATTTTTCAAATGAACTGCCCCGCGGCAAGCCGCGGAGTATCATTCAAAAGATTTTGTCGATTTTACCACAGCAGGCTGCGGGGAATTAGACCCTAAAAAAGATTAAGAACCGAAAAAAGAGGCCATATAAATGAAATTTTTTAAGTGGGCGTACATCATCCTTCTTCTCTTTGCGGCATTTCCGGTTTCACATGTTCAGGCTCAGGATTTAATCGTCTTCCCGGCCCAGGGGCAGAGCAATGAGCAGATGGAGAAGGACAAATTCGCGTGTTACAACTGGGCAAAGGGGCAGTCCGGTTTCGATCCCATGCAAATGCCCACCGCCGCCTCCCCGCCGCCGTCCCAGGAAAGGCAAAGCGTGGGCGGCAGCGCACTCGGCGGTGGCTTGTTAGGAGGTGCCGGCGGTGCGGTTATCGGCGGCATTACCGGGGGCAGGAGCGGCGCCAGGAGAGGGGCGGCCATCGGCGGTCTTTCCGGCGGCGCCATAGGTGGAATGCGCAGCTCAAGGCAGAACCGGCAGACCGATCAGCAACGGCAGCAGTGGGAGCAGCAGCAGGCCAATCAGTACCTGCAGCAGCGCAATACCTACAACCGCGCTTATTCCGCCTGCCTCGAGGGCAAGGGCTACACGGTGAGGTAAGAATGGGGACCCGCCGTCGTCCGATAAGGCGGGACTTCCGTCTTCGCATAAAGATACAAAGCTACGCCGAGACAAGATGCCGCGGCTAAAGATGCTGATGTAAAAAAAACAGTATGGACTAAACTCCTGAAATCTAGTATTGTTTTCAATATTTTGAAGAACTTTTCAGTACTCATACGCTTTTTTGCACTTTTTCTTCAGAAATGATTAGTTAATCCGCCCGGATCAACTTCGAAATATTTTTTTCAATTTTCAAAGAATAAATTTACTATACCAACCCTGTTATGGTTATTTTTCAGGACGGAGTAATTAGGTGTTTCCAAACCGGCACAAGCCTAATGCCGGGGAAATCGATAGGGGCTCAGACCTTTAACCCCACTATAATAGATAGGCTGGTGGCATGAAAACAGGACGACACCCAACAACTCCCTTATCACCTTCAAAAGAGCTTTTTTTCATCCTGATCTGTTTAATACTGGGGACGATTGTCCTCGTCCCCATCTTGAAAGAGTTTGCTGCCCTCCATATATTCCTGGATATCTTCATTACTGCAATCTATATATCCATGGTGTATACCGTCGGCCACAAGAAGCGGCACCTGTACATTGGGGTGTTATTGGCCATGGCGATGCTGATATCGTTGTGGTTGCAATATTTCCAGCAGAACAATTTGCTTTTTGCTATTGGCAGAATATGCGGGATTCTTTTCTTTATAATGGTGATCACCAATATTCTGACGTTCATATTCAAATCCGAGGATGTGACAATAGAAGTCATTTATGCGGCCATACTGGTTTATCTCCTGATGGCACTCATGTGGTCATTTGTTTATGTGCTCTTGGTGTTGCTTAATTCGGCATCCTTTAATGTGGCCTTGAGCTCGGATCAGCGGTATCAGATGTGGTCCATTTATTACAGTTTCGTGACAATTACCACACTGGGTTACGGCGACATCACACCGGCAACTGAATTGGCAAGCTCATTTTCAATCCTGGAGGCCGTTGTCGGCCAACTTTATCTGGTCGTCGTGGTTGCCAGGTTGGTGGCAATGCATGTTTCGAGTAAGTCGAGATAGCTGGTCAGTAACCGTTCACAGGTTCGGGGTTCAACGTTCAGGGTTAAAGACCAAGAAGGCAATAAAGACCCTAAGTCCTCGTTAAAGATAGTGAATCGTTATGTTTTTCCTGGCTGGGTGTGTTGCTTTTTGATTCTTTACGAGTTTGTCAATAATGGTCGATGAGAAAACCGGCATACCGCTTTTACGCACCAAGCTGCACAGACCCCGTGTTGTTCGGAATCATTTTCATCGACAGCATTTGCTGGACCGGCTCGACCAGTGTCTTCAACGACCTTTGATGGTTGTCTCGGCGCCGGCCGGATATGGCAAGAGTACACTTTTGGCATGCTGGCTGGAGGCGTCCGATATGCCAAGTGCGTGGGTATCCCTGGACAAGAACGACAACAACCTGCATCTGTTCCTGGCCTATTTGCTGGACGCTGTTCAGACCCTCTTTCCCGGTGCCGTTCAAAATACCGAGGCCTTGCTGAATGCCCCCAATTTACCTCCACTGACCATTCTGGTTCACAGCCTGAGTAATGATCTGGATCAGATCGATCATTCCTTTATTCTAGTGTTGGATGATTATCACGCCATCAGCGACAAAACCGTGCACGGCCTGGTCGCCGAACTGCTTCAACATCCGCCGGCACCATTGCACCTGGTGATCTCTTCCCGGGTTGATCCGCCGTTTCCGCTTGCGCGTTTCCGCGCCCGGAGTCAGATGGGCGAGATCCGTGTCCGGGATCTGCGTTTTTCGCCGGAAGAGACCGGGGCATTCCTTGAGCAGTTGATCGGTGAACCGGTTGACGGCATCGTCACCGCCTTACTGGAAGAAAAGACCGAAGGCTGGGTAACCGGCCTGTGTCTGGCGGTGCTTTCTCTACGACACCGGTCAGACCTGGACCGCATGGTGACAAACTTACCGGTGGAAAGCCGTTATGTTACCGACTATCTGCTTGCTGAGGTTCTCGCGAACCAGCCGGAGGAGATCCTGGATTATCTGTTGGCAACCGCAATTCTGGATCGCTTTTGCGATTCGCTGTGTGATGCCGTGTGCGTTCCGGGCTCCCGGTCACTGGAGTGTAAAATGGGCGGGCAGCAATTTTTAGAATGGCTGGAGACGTCCGACCTGTTTGTGATCCCGTTAGATGAACAGGGCCGGTGGTTTCGCTATCATCACCTGTTTCAAAAGCTCCTGCAGAGCCGGTTAAAAAATCGGGTCAGCCGGGACGACATCTTAGCACTTTACCGGCGCGCCAGCCGCTGGTTTGCCGAGAATAACCTGGTCGATGAAGCCCTCCAATACGCCCTGGCTGCCGGAGATGTTTCGGCCGCGGCGCAACTGGTTGAACAAAACAGGCTTACTCTACTTGATGAAGACAAGTGGTATATCCTTGAAAAGTGGCTGGACCAATTGCCTGATGAGATCGTGCAGCAGCGACCGGAGCTGTTGCTGGCTAAGGCCTGGGTGCTAAGATTTCAATTTGCACTGTGGGCTATTCCTCCGTTTTTAAAAACAATCGAAACTTTGTTGAGTGAAGAAGCGAAAGAACTGCTAAGTGAGGAGATTGATATTCTCAAGGGGATTTGCTTGTTTTGGCAAGGTCAGGGGAAACGCAGTCTGGAACTTGTCAGTCTCGCTCTGGAACGGATACCCGCAGCAAACATAGGGGTAAGAAACGATGCTGAACTTTACTTTGCCCTGTCCAGTCAGACAACGGGTCAGGGTAAGTCGGCCGTTTACACGTTGCAGAAGAAGTTTTATAATGAAAAATATGAAGGTACACGTAAGCTCCGCCTGCTGGGTGCGCTTCTTTTCATTCACCTGCTGTCAGGTGATTTGATTAAGGCTGACGAAGCTGCCCGGCAGGTGAAGAATATGGCAATCAGGCTCAACAATAGGTTCATAGAGGCATGGGTTTCATACATAGAGGGAATTATCCACTACCAGTGGAATAACCTGGAGACTGCCGGCCATCACTTTTCTCAGGCTGTGGAAAAAGGATATTATTTGGGAGCATACTCGGATATTGATAGCTATACTGGATTGAGCCTTTCTTATCAGGCCATGCAGCAACCTGATAAAGCCAACGAAATTATAAGCCGTATGATGGAATATGTTCAGGAGTCCGGTAATCCCGATTATTTGCCCCGCGCCCGTTCCGTCCAGGCACGGCTGTGTCTTCTGCAAGGCGACTTAGAGCCGGCAGTTCATTGGCTTGAGACAACAGATATTTCATTTGATACAGGTACAATGCTTTTCTGGTTGGAAGTGCCCCGCATCATCCAATGCCGGGTGCTGGTTGCCCAGGGGACTATGGCTGCTCTGTGCGAGGCAAAGGAGAAACTTCGGGAACACTTGGAGTTTAGCCAGGCGACTCACAATACCCCCAAAATAATTGAAATTCTTCTTCTGCAAGCCATAGCTTGGCAAAAACAAGACCAAACCAAAGAGGCCCTGACAGTTCTGGAACGTGCCGTGATCCTGTGCCGGCCGGGTGGCTATATTCGTCCATTCGTTAGCCTGGGCAAAAAAATGGCGGATCTGTTGAGACGTCTTTCACAACACGGCAATACCGCTGACTATATCGGGCGGATCCTGGCCGCTTTCGATGTGTATGAAACGGTCGGCGGCCAGGATGATCCCTCTCAACAGTCCGAACAACAGCCATGGGGGCGCAACCAGGCGCTCGACAAGCCTTTGACCGGTCGTGAACTCGAGGTTTTATCTTTTATGGGGCGGGGGCTGAGCAACAAAGAGGTTGCTGATAGGCTGTTCATCTCTCTGGAAACAGTAAAGAAACACGCGGTCAATATTTACAGAAAACTCGACGCTCACAACCGTCAGCAAGCCGTTGTAAAAGCTTATGACCTGGGTCTCCTCGGACAAAACAGCTGAAACCGTAATCGCCTACCCGCTATAGAAAAACACAAAATTCCCCATCCATACTCCCTTTTTACCTCTTTTGGGGAATAGTTTTTTCCTGCCTGACACCTTAACATAATAGCAGCTGGTTTTTTCCACGAAATATTTTCCTTCTTAATATGGGAGGTCAACCATGACTCAGCGGCCCTCTTGGAAAGAATTCAAAATTGAGACACCCGCGACGTACCGAATTCGGGTGCCGGGACATATTGATTCCGCCTGGTCTGAATTAATCGGTGATATGAGCATCACAACGGATTCAACAACAGGCAAGCGTCCGATAACAAGCCTGGTTGGGCGCCTGGTTGATCAGGCTGCCCTTTCAGGGGTGCTGAAGGCGCTTTACGACCAGCGCATTCCGATTCTCTCGGTGGAGAATCTGGATGAAAAAAACGGGAAATTACCATGACAACCATTATCAATTGAATTGTTGAATAGCTCTCGCAACTCAGAAATGGAGGCAAGACGATCGCAGAGACGGCTGTGTCAGGGTCAGCACATGGTCCAGCGTGTGCCATGATGATGATCGATAAATCAATTGCAATGCTAACAAAGTACAGGAGGTCAAACATGAAAGGAAAAGTTGTAAACAGGCTATTGGTAATCGCACTGACAATCACATTTATCGGATTTGCCGGTTCTGCGCCGGCGGAGGACAAGCCGGCAGACAACATGGAAATTGTCAAAGAAAAAATCCGTACCGACAAGAAGCTCTTCATTGCAACGAACATGCAGTTGACGGAATCTGAAACAAAAGCCTTCTGGCCGGTCTATGAAACTTACCAGGCGGAACTCGGTAAACTAAGGGATCGGGAGATCAAGCTGATTGAGGAATTCGCTGCCAGTTACGAAACGATGTCCGATGACGTGGCCAAGAATCTGTTGGATGATTCCCTGTCGATTGATTCAGGCCACCAGAAGTTGCGCCAATCCTATTTGGCAAAATTCCGAGGGGTTTTGCCGGACAAAAAAGTGGCGCGATACTACCAGCTCGAGAGCAAAATTGATGCTGTTCTGGAATTCGAGATGGCGAGAAGAATACCGCTTGTTCGGTAACCTGCCGGGTCGGCCGAAATTCGGCCGGCCCCTCACCCGTTGAACTCAATAAAATATTTAGTGAAAAATTATCGTATTCGTCACCAAGACGCCAAAACGCAAGCACCAAGTTCTTTGACCTGTCAAACAGTTGTTCTGTGTGAATCATTCAAAATGACCGTTGCTGAAGCTACAGAAACTGGGGCTCTCGAACTGGCTAAATCGATGACCGCATCGCAGGTGGATAGAACACAAGATCAATTTTGATCACTTTTCAATTCGGTCTTCAAAACTATTTAAAAAATGACAGAGGTTGAACTGACATCGTACCGATCGAAAATGTAAACCTCCATGTTGCATAAATAACATGGCAAAGAATATCTAATGATCTGTAATTATACACGATATAATAGTGAAAGCACCATTTTGTGGATGTCTCCCCTGGTGAATTCAAAGGATGGGGTCGATTTTGCCATGTTGT
>JAJRVC010000411.1 GCA_024277475.1 Deltaproteobacteria bacterium | reverse complement strand
GGCTGCTTCTGGATTCCGCCGCTTTCAAATCGGTCATGGGTAAAGGGTGCAAGGCGCCGGACCATAAATGTGAAAGGGGGCGATATAAAAAAATATTAATGGATGCCATGTTGCAGGCCGGGGTCCACCCCGCTTTGGGGGGGATAGAGTTTACGGAAGATATTGTTAATGCCATGAACTTTGAACGTATGGAGCAGGCCGATTCATCCTTGGGGCAATTCCTCAAAAGTATACGTAATAAGTTCAAGGAATGGGACATCAAGCTGACGGAAAATGAGAACAGGAAGCCATCAAGCTGATTGAGGCGGGGAAGCCGCAAAAAGGGCAATAAGGGTGAATGGAATTATGTAAAAGGTACCCTGTCCCCGGAATTTCCATGCGGAATTTCAATAATAGAGGAATCTCACCGAGAAAATTTTATTCTGTACTTTTTTAAAATAATTATTCTTTGACGATGGCAACTTATTGAAGTTTAATGTATTTTTACGTTGAAAATCAATTTAAAAAATGAAATAAAAATTTTATAATTTTGATTTTTTATTGCTTGACCATGTTTACTTCTTATAATGGGATATTGGTTTACATGATTTTAAATAATGATTCGTTCCGGCTATCAGTCATATGAAACAACCGATCCATGAACCGTGCCTTGGTGATGAATTCTATTTCCAATGGCACCTCACCGAACGATGCAACCGTGCCTGCCGGCATTGCTATCAAGACGGGAACCCCGCTCCGGAACTTGCGTTGGATGATCTGTTCAGGATAGTTGATCTGATGGAGGAGGCGGTCGGGAAATGGGAAAAACAGGGGACCTTGTCCTTGACCGGGGGCGAGCCTTTTCTACGTCGGGATGACCTTTATGTCCTCATGGACCGTATCGACCGGTCCGATCTGCTCGCCTATTATGATATTCTGACCAACGGCTCCCTGATAACCGAGGACGAGGCTGAAAAGTTGGCCCGGCAGTCCAAGCTGCGCAGGGTCCAGGTCTCTTTGGAAGGAGCGACCGCGGAAACTAATGATGCTGTCCGTGGGGCGGGAAGCTTTGATGCAACAATCAAGGCGATTCGCCATATGTGCAAGGCCGGGATCGATGTTGCCATCATGACCACGATCAGTCGGTTGAATTACCGGGAGATTCCCGAGATGATCAAACTGGCCGGGGATGAAGGGGCCGTAACCCTGGCCCTGGAGCGCTTGATTCCGGAGGGGGCGGGCGAAGGATTGACAGATCAAGTGCTTTCTCCTGATGATTTGCGGGACCTGTACCAGCAGGTCTATGCAATTGCCGTCAATGGCGTGCCGGTCCGGGTGCTTCTGTACCGACCCTTGTTTGCCCTGATTGCCCCGGAAGATCCCACAGTAGGCGCACTTTGTTCGGCCGGCAACAATGCTCTGACAATCATGCCGGACGGCACGGTTTACCCTTGCCGAAGGCTGCCGATCCCGATCGGCAATGTCCTCACCGACGGTTTTTTCAAAATCTGGTATGGTTCGGATGTCCTCTGGCGGCTCAGGAACCCGAAAAAACTTGGCGGCAGATGCGGCGATTGCAGCCTGCTCACCCAGTGCCGGGGTTGCCGGGCCATGGCCTATTTCACCACCGGCGACTATATGGCGGAGGATCCCCAGTGCTGGAAATAAAACCGACAGTCCGATTAGCTCTGGAAGACAATATAACACTTCAGGGTATTTCGGAACTGGAACACTATTATGCCTTCAACATATCCAGCGGTGATCAATTCCAACTCAACCACACGGCCTATTGGGTGATAGGATCAATTGAAAAGGGGCTGACCTTTCAAGAATTAACAGATAAATTTGCCGGGGACTTTGACTTGAGCCTTGATACGGCCAAGGAAGATCTGACACAAGTTATTCAATTTGCTTTGGAGAACAATATCATCAAGGAGAGTTTGACATGAAAGGCGTAAAAAAGATTAACAAGAAGTATGAAAAGCCCGTTATCGTAAAAAAAACCAAGATGCGGTTCCCCATTGATATCATAGAAGCCACGGGCAAGGGCGTGGTTTGCAAACAGTGCTCTTCCTGTCATAATTGCCGATAGGAACATGACAGAGTACTTTTAAGTTCCAGAAATTTATTTCTTCCCGCTTTGCAAATGGATCCGTATGTCTGATAAAGAAAAAAGCAATATTTCTGATTTGATCTATGGATTGGAGAGGATCAACCAAATTATCGATTTGTGTATTGATCGGGAATTGTATGAATATGTAGACCAAATTTTAAAGCCAAGTGCCGATGCACAAAAAGGTCTTGCTGAATTTCGAGATGCTGAGGGCGAAGAATCTCTAGAGCAAAAAGGGCTTCATGAACTTGAATTCCCTATTGAGAAAATCGAGATACCCACCACAATCATACCTCAAGATATTGTCAACGCCCTCTTCCGGAACGAAAAACCCCCCTTCGATTTAACTGACAAAAAGGATTTTCTTTTCAAGTATTGGTGGTCAAGTTTGTTTTGGGCAAAACGGATTCGAGCTGAACTACAAAGACACAACAAGCGTAAGTGGCTTGACAGATATGAAGATTTAAATCTTTTTCTTGAAAGTCATATGCCTTGTGTGAAGCAAGATGCCAATAATGAAGTGGTTTTCGAACTAACAAGGTTCACATTTCTTATGGAACTTTCCGCTGTGGCCCAAGGCGAAGCAAGTTTTGGTTATGCGGAAAGGGCCAAGAAGTTGCTTAATAGGATTTATCCCCCCGAACGTGAAGAGCCGGAACGGGAACCTTACGACCGCTGGATTTGGTGGAATATGGGGACGGCCTACCAGCATGTGGGACGCAGCCAGAAAGCCGTTCTTGAATTCAACCAGGTCATCAAAAAATTCTGGTGCCAGAAGCCTGAGGAACATAAGGAGGAAATAGAAAGCATTCTCTTAGAAGATTTGGGAGTAAAGTTTGAATGTTCCTTCGATATTGTTCTAGAGTTTCTGTTCAATATTGTTCCGGCATATCTACAGCGTGCGGCAATTAACCTACAACTCCAATTAGGATATCATGCGCTTCAGACGTTGGACGGCATAGACAGGTTTTTAAAGAAAATCTCTGAAGATAACCTTAAGAATCTTTTTGATCGCGCGGCCAACCACCTTCAGTGTCGTATTGATCTTCTCCGGATTGAAGCATTGCTCCAGTTGGAACAAGTAGATGCCGCCCGGCAAGGTATAGAGGACGCCTATCCAGTTATCTTTCCCGATGATAACTGGGTTCGAAAAGATATCCATCTCCTGCCGGATCCCGATAGAAAAAAAACCAAGGCCATACAGACACAACTTATTGAGCAAACTGTAACATGGCTTCTGGCAAGAGAAAGGGGAGGCCTATGTCAAAATAACTGCGAAGCTGTCATAGCTGAATTAGAAAATTCATTAAAGAATGAATCCTCACAAGATGAGATAGGTGGAAAATTATTGTTTCTTAAGGAAATGGCACAATGTTTTCTTGCTGCTTCTTATGAGGTCAAAAATATATACTGGTCGTGGGTAGAGGACAATCAGTTCGATGAACGAATATATTTTTCAAGATGGGCTCAATTCTTGAAACACGGTTCTGGGTTGCTAAAAAAACTACGAACACTTTCTGAAAATGAAAAAATAACCCTCTCTGAAGGGTACGCCAAGCTGATCAAAGAAGCCCAAATTTTTATTTTTGAAGCGATAATACCGCTTTATTGTGATCGTCAACAAAAATTACCAACTCCTCAAAAACCAAAAAAGAATGAGCACGGAGAACAAAACGAGACCAATCGCTTGAAACTTGAGCGTTTCCGATCCGATGACCGACCGGATTTCATAAGCGGATTATCCGCTTTCTATAAAGAGATGCGCACAATCTCTCTGTCTAATGAGGTAGCTCAAAAAATATTCAAACAAGTAGGGGTAGACAACCCGTTTGGAAAACTGCGAGATGACCATTGCAATGTATTGGCTGCTCTTGATGAATTTGAAGAGGAATTCGGCCAAAATCAGCAAATTAAGGCCTTAAAAAGGTACAATGAACGGGTAGCCTGGGAAGCAACACCCGAAGATTGTAAGGGATGCCTTGATACTAATAAGGATATAGCCGCTTCTCAAAAATCATACCATTTTATTGATCTGTTGGCGTGCCTTGATAATAAATCCGAAGGAAATTCAAAGAAAGATTCAGATATTAAAGATGATGTTTTGTATTGCGAGGATTACCAAAACATCATGCGTAAAGCAGAAAGTCTTTTTACAAAACACTTAGAAATCCCATCTCTCCAGAAACCTGCTCGAAAATCCGTGCACTTTGTCGGACTACAACGGTGGAACTCACTCACCCCGGCCCAGGGAAGGTCGGTTGGGGGTGGTTACTTGATCTACCGCACAAATGGAGAGGGACAGGTCGATTTGGGAATAGCGGTTGACCCAGGTTTTGATTTTGTCCGTAATCTCTTTCGGATGGGATTCAGCTTACGGGATATTGATATTGTAATTATCAGCCATGCCCACCCGGATCATCTCTGGGATTTCGAGACCATGGTGCAACTGTTACACGAGTTGGAAAGCAAAAAGGATATAATCCACCGCCTTAATGTGATCATGACGCTTGGAAGTTATAAACGACTTGATCATATCATAAAAAACCCCAAACTGCGCAGTTTCATCAATCCGTTGGTCGTTGATATCTGCAAGGAAGTCGATCCGTTATTCTGGCATAATATTAACCACGATCCAACTAAATACAGTTTTAATTTTTTTGGCACATCGGTCACATCAAAAAAGAGGAAAAATAATCAAAGGCTCATACGTTGGCAACCTGTTCTGCCTCTGCCTGATGATCCCAATAAAAATAAAACGGAGATTGCAATCCAGCCAACTTGGGCCTACCACGAAGACTATACAGAAATATCTGATAGTTTTGGCTTTAAAATCAATATAATTGAATCAGATACCCGTGGTAACAGCCATAAATTCAGTTTCGGTTACACGGGCGATACTAAATGGGTAGGAGAAGATCTCTACCCAGTGGAGTTATGGGAAAACGTAGCATCACAATATGAAAAATGCGACGTAATGCTTATGCATATTGGCTCACTTATCAACCATAAAAAGGGGGAAGGGTTTGAACAATATACGAAAAACAATGGTGCTTGTGCTAAGTTGATTCGTAAAGAGAACCATCTATATCTTATGGGCATTATTCGTTTCCTGAAAAAACTTGGATATCCGAAGATACCTCCAGACTTCAAAAATCAAAAACTGATCCTTCTCGGTGAGTTTGGCGAAGAGTTGCGCGGCGGCATTCGTACCGATCTTGTGAAACGTCTTCAAGGTGATGCCTTGTCTAACTGGCCGATTCTGCCTGTGGACGTTGGATTTGATGTTTTATTATACGACTACAGGACGCCGAATCAATCTTATCATAAAAATGCGAAAGAATCAGACGATGGATTTAAATTCTTGTGCGCGCTCTGTGATGAACATCGTCCTATAAAAGAAATTGATTATTGCAGGTTTGGCCAGGATGAGGCTATTTTTTATATATGTAAAACATGCATAAAGGCAACGCCAGCTGATGTCCGCCAGACGCAGCTCAGGCAACTTTATGATATCGGCCGAGAATTACGTACCCTGCCTGATCCTTCTCAATAAAAATGCCTGAGAATAACTATATTGCAACCGCAACCGGCAGACTCGTAGCCTTTGTTAATGACGCGTTATCCCGATCTCTGGAAACAGCCCGTATTGCCAGGGCTGCGCATGCGCTCTTACTTTCCGGAATTACTGGTTCGGATGTCTTAATTCAGCAGGCAATCGATTTTTTTGTCCAAAAACAACGGCCGGATGGCGGTTGGTCAGATCCAGAAGAGACGGCGTGGGTTGTCGGTTGCATAAGTCAAGTGCGGGGGCAAGAAGATCCTGCGGTGCAGGCGGCCACAAAGTGGCTAAATAATGTCCGCTTGCCCACGGGCGGCTGGGGCCGACACCCTCGCGATCAGGCACGGATTCCAATCACCGCACTTATCTCATCCTTGGTTCCGGCAGTCTTTACGAGTGAAAATCTTAATTGGTTGAAAACTGAATGGGCATATGATTTCGGTGGTCCTGTGCAGTTGTCGTATAAAGCAGGCTTTTATCTATTGACAATGCCTTTAGACCGGGATGATGAATTAATCGATAGGACAATAACCTATCTTGCGAAAGACCAGAATGACGACAGTGGTTTTGCTCCCTGGAAGGACCACCCCATGGGCAGCGATCCCTGGTCCACCGGTGTGGTGCTCTGGGGATTGTCGCGATGGGGAAATCTGGTGGAACGGTCCGTTCTGGAAAGGGCCTTGGACTGGCTGCAGAAAACACAGCTTCCGTCCGGATATTGGCCGTATCACTACCTTGACGATGGGACTTCGCTGGCCCTTATCGGCGCGGTAAGTGCAATGAAGGCATTGGCTGCAAACGAACAATCATGTGTACGATAGCGCTTACGTATAACGAGGCCAAACCGGCAATACTCCGGGCCATGGCGGAAGCGGTCCGGCATCGTGGACCGGACAGCCTGGAAGTATGGCATAATGAAAGACACGGCGTTGCCGCCTGCCGGCTGACCATCTTCGGCGATCCCGAGGCGCCGATGATCTATCATGATCCCCTATCCGGCAGAACGGTTTTGTTAAACGGGGAGATTTACAATTTTACCGAGCTGTGGAACGAGTTGAACAAAACCGGCATGTTCGCCCGTACCGATCTGGAGGCCGAACTCATAGCCCGTCTTTATGATCTTTATGGCAAGGCCTTTGCCGAAAAATTGCAGGGCATGTTCGCCATTGCCATCCTGGACGGTTCCAAGCTCGTGTTGGCCCGAGACCGATTCGGCATCAAACCCATTTATTTCACCCGCCTTGGGCATCGAATCCTGGTCAGCTCGGAGATCAAGGGAATTCTTGCCCACCCCGACGTGTCCCCTGTTCTCGATCTTAACTCCCTCCGGGAAACCAGGGTGTTCGGATATGTCGTTTCCCCGGACCGGTCTTTTTTCGAAAATATTCGTCAAGTGCTGCCGGGACATGTGCTTACTATTGACGGGTCCGGTCGGGAATATTTCTACTCCTTTGGAAAAATTCCCAAAGCACGCTATATGAATGGCCAGCCGGAGCCGGACTATCGGGAATCGGTCCGGACGACCCGGCGGATGATCCTCAAAGCGGTTGACTCAATGTTCGGCCATGGTGACATGGACAAGGGTATTTTCCTGTCCGGAGGGGTCGATTCCTCGACCATTGCCTTAGCGGCCAGCATGCGTAACGGAAAAAGTCTTCAGACTTTTACCTTGGCGGACAGCGATGACACCCCGGATCTCCTTGCGGCAAGGCAGGTGGCCGGGGCACTCAAGACCGATCACCATGAATTCAGGGTTACGAGCAAGGACTACTGGCGCTTGCTGCCGGACTACATGGCTCATTACGAGGGGCTCATGGCCGGCGGGGTTTTTCATATCCAAGGAGGGCTCGCATTTCATATCTTGTCACAGTTCATTTCTCAACATGTGCGTGTAGCCTTCTCCGGCGAGGGGGCAGACGAATTGTTCGGCGGCTATTATTGGATTTACACCCATCCCCTCGGATTTTCCGACCGGATACGGAATAATTTTGCAGCAATACAGACTGATCCCGCTCTTTCCTCAATCGTGGATGATCTGTTTCCAGAGCCGGAAGACGAGGCTGTGTACCGAAAAAATCTGTTTGACTTCCTGCTCCGGGGCGGACTTGCCAATTACCATCTCCAGAGCGTGGACCGTTCAGCGGGCGCATTCGGTATGGAGATCAGGCCGTTTTACCTTGACGACAACCTGTCCCGGTGGGCGATGGATCTTCCCATTGAGTACAAGGTGCCTGATAAACAGACTACTAAAAAAATCCTTCGGGACGCCTTTCGGCAGGATTTTCAGGAACTCGGCCTGGAAACGATTCTGACCCGGCAAAAAATGGGCATGCCTTCAGCTCTTTCAAACCTTGACAAAGAAATTAACGAGGCTGTTGACAGGGCGGTCACTGCCGAAGACCTTGCCGGGCATCCTTACGGGGGCATCCTTGGATCGAAGATGAATTTGCTGCTGTTCGATCTTTTCGAGCATATCTTTTTTAAGGGGTGGGACCACCACTCGGAAGAGCCGCCGCACAATTCCTATCTGGCCCGTGTATGGCCGACATAGTCTATATAAGCAAATACCCGCCGCTGGAAGGAGGCATTGCGTCAAAAACGTATTGGCTCGCCAACGCCCTGGCCGATTCAGGTCATGCTGTCCACATAATCACTGACCGGGTAAATGCAGACCCAGACTATTCAATAGCCGAGGCGGATCGACCACCCGAGATTCCCGGAGTATTTGTCCACAGGGCGGATCAATCCGTACCCTGGCACATCCCGCAAGATAATCACAGATCCATCTCACTGGTAGATAAAGCCCTTGAGATTGTTGACATAGAGAAACCGGAGCTTATTGTTGCCGGCTATTTAGTGCCTTATGGAATTGTGGCTTTCCAGGTGAGCCGGATAACAGGCATTCCCTTTGTGTTATGCCACGGCGGTTCCGATATCCATAAATTTCTTCTCAACAATATCTGGTCCACTCTTCTTCCTAAAACCCTCGCAGCCGCCAAGCTTATAATCACTGATGAAGACGGACGATCACATATTGAACGTTATTCATCCAGAATAAAAGTATTGCCACCTTATGTGCCCGACCCTGCGACTTTTAATATCAAACAACGCCCTCCTGGTAAATATTTTACCCTTGCCGTGATAGGCAAAGCAAATTTTTACTGGCAGGACAAAGGTTGGCGGCAAATCATAGATATCTGGACCCATCTTGGAAATGAATTTATTTTCACAATTGTAACGCAAGGTGTCGGGTATGAAGACTTTAAAAAATATGTCTCTGAAATGTTGGACAATCGAGTTGTTTGGCGGTCTTTTGTTCCGCCATGGGAGATGCCGGACTTGTTGAATTCCATTAACGGGTTGTTTCATTTTGAGAATAATTTGCCTTTCCCGATGTTTTCAAATTTAGCGCTTGAGTCGTTAGCGTGCGGCACTGTGGTCATTAGTGATACGCCTGACATACTCGCCGGTTATCAAAAACATGGAATAGATCTAAGTTCCGCAAAAACAGAGATACTCTCTTTGCCGGTTGATAATCCCAAGAGAGCCGCAAAGAATCTTGCCAAGTATTTTTCTCAACATAATAGCGACATGTCCTGGAACAGCTCCCCTGATTTCAACCGTTATATAACTTCCTTTGAACGAGCGCTGCTTGATTCGTTCGGTTAAGAAAAATGAGAATACACATTTTTGAAAATAGTATCGGAGTAAATTAATGTCAGACAAAATACGGTGGGGGCTGGATAATCCGCATCCGTTTTCGCAGATGAAGACGGAGTTGATCTGGGAAGGGAAGTACGATGAGTACGGAAACCGGCGGACGGTGGATATTGCCGGGTGCGCCATGCCGTTGCAGAAGATCGAGACCATTGACGAGCCCGCCTCCCGGGCCGCTGTGCAGCAGTCCCTTTTTGACCCGCAGAAGGCCCATTACGACGATTCCCGCAACATGCTCATCTGGGGTGATAACAAGCTGGTCATGGCCAGCCTGCTCAAGGAGTTCAAAGGCAAGATTGATCTCATTTACATCGATCCCCCGTTTGATGTTGGGGCGGATTTTACGATGGCTGTGCCGATTGGCGAGAAGAAGGAAACAGTTGGCAAAGACCAGTCAGCTTTAGAGATGGTCGCTTATCGGGATATGTGGGGGAAAGGGACGGACTCTTATCTCCATATGATTTATGAACGTTTAGTATTTATGCGAGAGTTATTAGCCGAAACGGGGAGTATTTATGTACACCTTGGCCCTCAAATCGCTGCATTTATACGCCCAATGTTAGACGAAATATTTGGGGCGGATAATTATTTAAATGACATTGTATGGAAGCGTTTTAATTTCCACGCCGACGCTAATCGTTACGGAACGGTCCATGAGTACATCCTTTATTACCGGAAGACCTTTAATGCGAAATTCAATAAACCGTTTACTCAATTCAAAGAGTCATATATTAAAAGTCATTTTACCGGAAGAGCCCCAGATGGCCGTATATACCGTTTGGATAATGCTACAGCACCAGGTCACGGAAAAACAGGAACCCCTATGCGATTTGGCGACAGGACATTGACACCACCAGCGGGGGCTATGTGGCGATGGAATCAAAAAAATATTGATGAACTTATGGAAAGAGGTGCAATTGTTTTTACTACAACGGGCATGCCTGCGGTAAAGCGCTACCTTGATGAGCTAAAAGGTTCAGCTGTACATACAATCTGGTCTGATATTAACCCTATCAATTCTCAATCCATCGAACGTCTTGGGTATGACACCCAAAAACCTGAAACTCTCCTCGAACGTATAATAAATGCCTCATCCAATGAAGGCGACCTTGTCGCCGATTTCTTCTGCGGTTCCGGCACAACAGGTGCGGTGGCGGAAAAACTGGGACGTCGGTGGATCATGACCGACTTGGGCAGATTCGCCATCCATACCAGCAGGAAGCGGTTGATCGGTATCCAGAGAGAATTGTATGCGGGAAACAAGCCCTATCGTTCCTTTGACGTTTACAATCTTGGCCGGTATGAACGGCAGTGGTGGCAGCAGGACCGGTTGAAAGGCGCGGACGAGGAGCACCGCCGGGTGGTGCTGGAATTTTACCGGGCCGAGCCTCTGCCCAATACCACCGGTTTATTGCATGGCCGGAAAGGCCAGGCCTTTGTGCATGTGGACGGCATTGACAGCATATTTACCCGCGATGAAGTGCGGGCCGTGGTCAAGGCGGCGCATGAGGCGGGAGCAAAAGAACTGCACTGCCTGGCCTGGGAATTCGAGATGGACCTGCGGCTTATCTGCCATGAGCTGGAGGCGGCCGAGGGCGTTAAGATCAAGTTGATCCCCATTCCCCGCGAGATCATGGAGAAAAACCGCACCAATCCGCCGCCCTTTCTGGAGGTGGCGGTTCTGGAGGCCGAACCTGTTTTTCGCAAAAAAGGCGGCAAACGGACCGTGGATATCAAGCTCACCAGGTTCCTGCCCAGCCTGGCCGAGGTGCCGGGCAAGGAACTGGAGGTCTTGAAAGAGCGGGCTATTAAAAGCGGTTTTGACTTCATCGATTTCTGGGCCATCGATTTTGACTGGCGCGACGGTAAGCCCTTTGAGCATCACTGGCAGGATTACCGAACCCGGAAAGATCGGAGTCTGAAAACGGTGAGCGATTTCGAATATGACAAATATCCCGAAACAGGCAAGTATACCGCCTGTGTGAAAGTGATCGACGTGTTCGGCTGCGACACCAGCATCACCGTGGAGGTTGATATATGAGCAGCCCGATTGTCAACCTGAGTGCGGTTGAGTCTTTGTACAAACCCTTTGAGGAGCCGAATTTTCACCGGATTCGTTCTGAAACGCAGGGTGAACCGGCAAAGGTGGCCAAGGGACGGCGTCCGTCGCCTATCACCATTGCCAATAACCTGCGCTCTTTTGTCAAGCAGTGGCGGGAGGCCGACTATGCCGGGGCCTCGGACACCACCCGTGAACTTCTGTACCACTGGTTCGAGCGGGATCATGTCCTGGAGTCTCCAACCGGGGAGAAATTCCCCTTTCAATATTACTTCTGCCAGCGCGAGGCGATTGAATCATTAATTTACCTATACGAGGTCCGGGGTATCCGCGCCCTTTCCGGGATCATCTCGGAATTCGGCGGTGCTGACCGGGAGACCGCTGCCCTGGGCGTCAACCCCGAGGATGACCGCTGGGCCAGGTATGCCTGCAAGCTGGCAACCGGGGCCGGCAAAACCAAGGTGATGAGCCTGGCGATAGTGTGGAGTTATTTCCATGCCCTGCGGGAGAGCGATTCGCCCATGGCCAGACATTTTGTGGTAATTGCTCCGAACCTCACGGTGTTCGAGCGGCTGAAAATGGATTTCGGCAACGGCCTGATCTTTGACAAGGACCCGTTGATTCCGGTGGCCTGGCGGGGCGACTGGAACCTGTCGGTCGTGCTGCAAGATGAGTCAAGCGGCGCGGCCATGGGCGGCACTTTGTATCTCACCAATATCCACCGCCTTTACGACTTTGGCAAACGCCGGAAAAAGAAAGATGCCGAGACCTATGACTGGATGGGTCCTGCTGTTTCCAGGACAAGAGCCCTGAACACGGGCAAGGAATTACGGAAGCGGATAACCGGTCACGACCGGATCATGGTGTTGAACGACGAGGCCCATCACCTGTGGGACCCGGGCTCGGCCTGGAACGAGGCCATTGCCTTTCTGCATAGTGAAATATATGAGAAGACCGGCGGCGGCCTGGCCATGCAACTTGATTTTACCGCCACGCCCAAGGACAACAAGGGCCGAATCTTCCAGCATGTTGTCTGTGATTCGCCGCTTGGCGAGGCCGTGGATGCCGCAATTGTTAAGATCCCCATTATCGGCAAGGGTGAAGGGCTTACCGAACGGGCCAGCAGCGACGCATCGGAACGGTTTGAACAACATCTGCTGATCGGTTATCAACGATGGCTGCGCTCAAAAGAAGAGTGGGAGAAAAGCGGCAAGAAGCCCCTGCTTTTCGTGATGACCGAAGACACCGAGGCTGCCGACCAGATCACAAGACGGTTGAATGGCGACCCTGTTTTCCAGGAATTGAACGGCCGGACCATTAATCTGCATACAAATCTGAAAGGCAAGGTCAAATGGATCGGAGGGAAAAAGAAGGGATACCCGGTCTTTGTGGAAAGCGAAAAGGAAATCAGCGACGATGACCTTAAGGCCTTGCGCGAATTGTCCCGTGATCTGGATTCGGGCCGCAGTCCATACCAATGTATTGTTTCGGTTTTGATGCTCAGGGAAGGCTGGGATGTCCGCAATGTGACCACGATTGTGCCGCTCCGGGCATACACCTCCAAGGCAAATATTCTGCCCGAACAGACCCTGGGCCGGGGCTTGCGGCGGATGACTCCGCCCGGCGGCGCTGCCGAGTTGATGACCGTGGTCGAACACGGCGCTTTTGTGAGCCTTTACCAGAATGAACTCTACCAGGAAGGATTGTCCGTTGAGGTTGTCGATGTTGATAAGGTGCCGAAAAGCACGGTGACGATTTTTCCGGATCATGAACATAAGGATGTTTCCAAGCTGGATATAGCGCTGCCCGGGATATCAGGGGGCTTCAGCAGGACCGCGACCATCGGAAGCCTGTCTCTTGACGACATCCGCAACCAGGCTGCTTTATTTGATCCATTGCCCCTTGGTGACAGCCGGTCGGAAGAAATTGAATATGAAGGCCGTCATCTGTTGACCAACGAGGTCGTGGAAAAAATGAAAATAAGGCTCCCGTTGCTGGAAAGCGGCATCGGGGCGATATCCTATTACAAGGAAGAGCTGGAGCACATTACCGGACTTCGCGGCACCCATAAGGTGCTGGCGCCGTTGCTTGAAACCTTTATCACGGAAATCCTTTTTGAAGAAAAAGTGACCCTGTTCGATGATCGCCTGGTGGCGCGTCTGGCGGACAGTGATGTGCGGGAGCATATCCGGGCCGTCTTTGTGCCGCTGATACTCTCAAGGACAACCATTAAGGAAGAAAGACGGCCCAGGGGAGAGGGAGTCTTGGTATGCGGCTGGAAGCCCTATCAGGTAACACACTCTGAAAACAATCCTGCCGTCAGCGCGGAACATACGCTTTTTAACCTTGTACCCTGCAACCGGGAACTTGAAGTTGCCATGGCCCATTTTCTGGATCATGCTCCGGATGTGAAGGCCTTCTGCAAAAACAGCGGCCCGCAGGCCCTGCGCATAGATTATCTCTCTCAAAAGGGACGTCTGTCTCTCTACACGCCTGACTTTTTCGCCCGGATTAATGCCAGGAATTATGTCCTCATAGAAACTAAAGGCCGTGAAGATCGTGACGTTCCTCTAAAAGTCAGGGCGGCGGTATCATGGTGCGCGGTCGCTTCGCAGGAGGGCAAGAAATGGTCGTATCTCTATGTTCCCCAGAGATTTTTTGAAGAGTTCAGAGAAAACAAATTAAAAGCGCTCCTACGGACTTGTGCCCCGGCGTTGAAAAATATACTGAACGAGACATTAAGTCCGCAGATCAGCTTACCGTTTGGTGAACCGCAACCCGATGTCAAAAAAAGTATATTCGAGTTTATAGCGGAAAAACAGTTTAACGGATTGCCATCACGTTACAAAAAAGCCATTGAGCAGGCGGTAACGTTATTTCAATTCATGAAAAACAGGCCCGATGTGTCGTTTGCCCCGGTTTTCACGCCGCTATTGGGGCCAATCGACGAAGCGGCAAAGGGGTTGATGTTAAGGAAGCTCCAGAATGATACTCCCTCTGATTGCAGCAGGAAATATGACTTTTTCCATCCCGACTTGTCAGATTTGACTACGAGTAAAGCCAACTATCTACGAAATCAGACCAGGAATCTGGAGCGAACACTTGTGGATCAGAATGGCTTGATGCCAATCGGCTTATTACGATTTTGCCTTGAATATGCCGGCACTTCCAAAAGTGATAAGGGTGGGGTTTTGGCGGCCGTTCGCGCTCGTTTTGCCGAATCGGCAAAGTCTGATTTGTTGTTAACCGTCAACCGGATTTATGACTTCCGCAATCAATATGTTGCTCATCAGGAAACGGTGTTGCGCGAGGTTGAACTCACGAAGACCGCCCTGGGCAAATGGACAACAGGTTTATGCAGAATCTGGGAAAGTTGACCGCTTTTTGCCCTGACCCGCACCAAATGGATATTAATAAAAACCTTGTATCCGTGACGTCTTGAGGTGATATTCCATGCAATATTTGAAATTTATTGCATTATCTCAGAATAAACGTATTCCTGGTCTGCACCGCGCCGCCCTGCGGGGCGCCCGATAACGGCACATCTGCTGCGTTGGCAACTTCTTGATATCACACCAGGATAATCAACATCATTGCCGCCTTGCATCTGCACCGTTATCGAACGCCCACGGATTCAGGAAAAAGACACCATGTCTTCAGGCTGGCCGGTACAGGCGAGTACGTTGTCCCAGATCCGTCCGTGGGGGTCGATTTGTTTTCTTTTGCAGGCGGCCAGGGGGAT
>JAJRVC010000410.1 GCA_024277475.1 Deltaproteobacteria bacterium | reverse complement strand
TTGCCGATGAGCCCACCGGAAATCTGGATTCAGCTACCGGCATGGCTATCATGGATATTTTAAAACAGTTGCACGGCGAAAACGGAATGTCGCTTTTAATGGTCACCCATGATCTGGAACTGGCCCAAAGCGCCGATCAAATCGTCCGCATGCAGGACGGGGAGGTAATTTCATGAAAAAAATATTTTTTTTCTGCTGCCTGGTTTTGTTAACCATTGGTATGCCTTTGAACTCTTTTGCTAAAGAACCGGTACATATTGACGTGCTCTTTATGAACCACGGTCCGCTGCAACCGACCCTGCGGGAGCTGCGCACGCTCTTTCCCGTTTACGGTGACAGGATAACTGTTGCCTGGCATGATTTTGAAAGCCCGGAGGGGGAGAAGTTTATGGCCAAAAGGGGTATCAAAGAACACACGCCCCTGGAAATATGGTTTGATGGCCAATCTACTGTCCACAGCGGTGATAAAACCATTTCTTTTAAGGGGTTTCCTACCGGATCGGGGCCGTCTTTTTTTCAGGGTAAGTGGAAAGTAGAAGATCTGCAAACAGTCCTCGATCAGAAAACCGGTAATCAATAAAGAAACAGAATACAATAATTTTAAGCAATTTAGTTTTTCCGGCTTTCCCGGGTTAGTTGCATCCATGTATTATCCTTATATTTTAAAAGAGCTTTTGCATCGCCGCCACCGGACCCTGGTAAATATCCTGGGAATTGCCGTCGGCATCACGCTTTTTGTCGCCATTAACGCATTATCAGCTGCTTATCAAAGGGCAGCCGGTCAACCCTTTCAAAACCTGGGTGCGGACTTGGTGGTTCAACGGGGTGTAAAACACAATATGGTGGCGGGCCAAAGCCCGAAAAGCATGAAAGGCATCCGCCTTCCTTTTTCAAACCAGCTTATTTCCCCTCGCCAGTTGGTGGAATTGGGCCGCATCGAGGGCGTGGCGGCAAATGCGCAGGCCCTTTTGCTCTGGGAATTCGCTCGCGACGGTTTCAAAACGATCCTGGGCGTGGATTCCAGCCGGCCCGATCTGGGACCGGTGAAAGTAAAAAAGTGGCTCAAAACCGGACGCTTCCCCCAAAACCCCGGGGAAGTCGTTCTTGAAAAACATTATGCGAAATTTCATAAAATCAGGCAGGGAGATACCATTTCCGTTGGCGGCGGGGCGTTTAAGGTGGTGGGGGTACTGGAAATCAAAAAAGGTGCTCAGATCGCCGCGGCCAACATATACCTTCTCCTTGGAGATGCTCAGGCCCTGATCAAGGGAGGGTCGAACGCAGTGAACATCATCTACCTCCGATTGAAAAATTCCTCCCTGCTAAATCAAGTCAAGAAACAGATCTTAAAGGAGCTAAAAGGGCTATCCGTCAGCAGTTCGGATTCCTTTCTGGAGCTGATGGGCGGGGTTTCGATGATTTCTACCCGCTTTTCGCTGACGGCTTCGCTGGTAGCACTGGCAGGCGCCGTGCTGTTGATCATGAAAACGATGCTCTCCAATCTGACTGAACGCTCAAGGGAAATCGGCATCCTGAAGGCCCTCGGCTGGACCCAGGGACAGATTCAGCAGCAACTGTTGGCTGAAACCTTTGTGCAGGCACTGGCCGGAGGGATGCTGGGGTTTTTGATGGGTTATCTTATTTCCTATTTTCTTAGTCTTTTTTCCATTTCCATACCGTTGCCCTGGGGATTAAACCCCCTGCCGGCCCTGGCCCGACAGACCGCCCTGACGACCCGCACGGTCAGGCTGCCGGTAAGCGTGTCCTTTGAACTGGCTGCAGTTTCCATGGCGTTGGCACTGGTGGTGGGTTGTGTTTCCGGCTATTTGCTTGGCCGGCGAACCGCTCGCATGAAACCAGCGGATATCCTGCGGCAACTGTAAGAATAGCCCTTAATTTTGAAAAAAGTGTTGACATCCAATTATGCGTAATCTACAGTCTTTTTAAGATAAAAATTCAATCGCGTGATGGAGTCCACCGCTAACCGCCCTTGGGCTGATGACTCCTGCTATCCTGGATGATTCTGACGGACAGGAGGGGAGTGGTGGTGAAAATGCGACGTTAAAGCTCTTGCCATTCTAAAAGGAGGCAGGAGTTTTTTTTTGTCTTTATTACGACCGGTTGTCCTCTGTTTATAACCGGTGCTTCATTATTCAGCTCAACCGTTAAAAAAATGAGAGGCCGTCTCAATGGGTCAGAAAATTATCTTTAATCTGCTTCAGATTCTGGTGGTCATGGTCTGTTAACCCTTAATTAAGGGAATTTTGGCCCGTCTTAAGGAACGGCTCCAGTCCAGAAAAGGGCCGAGTATCTTTCAGCCCTACCGGGACATCTGGAAGCTTTTCCACAAAGACGAAGTGATATCGGTTGAAAGCTCCTGGATTTTTCGCGTAACCCCATACATCGTGTTTATCACTCCCATCTTCGTGACCCTGCTCATCCCCGTACTGACGGATTATCCTCTTTTCTTCGCCTTTATGGGGGATATGCTGGCCGGCGGTTCCATTCTGGCGCTGGGTGGATTTTTTGCCGCCCTGGCGGCCATTGATACGGCCAATCCTTACGGCCCCATGGGGGCCAGTCGCACCCGCATGGTGGGATTTTTAGCCGAACCGGTTTTCATGATTGTATTTTTTGCCGTCTCGTTCGTGGCGGGCTCCACCATTCCCTATATCGTTCAGAAGGCCTGGATAAATCCACTGGCAAATTTTTTCGAACCGACGCATGTGCTGGTAATGCTGGCCTTTTTGATGCTCATTATAGCCGAATCCGGCCACATCCCGGTGGACAATCCGGCCGGGCATTTTGAACTGGCCATGATCGATGAATCCAAGGGGCTGGAGTATTCGGGCCGGGGTGCGGCACTCATGAAATGGGGCGGAGCCATGAAATTTTTCGTGCTGCTGTGTATCTTTCTCAACGTTCTGGTGGCCCCCTGGGGCCTGGCCCGGGGCACTGCCGCCTGGGAGCTGTTTTTAGCCATTCCTTTAATCCTGCTGAAAATGCTGGTTTTTGTCATCATTCTGGTGGGGATTGAATCGTCGCTTTCCAAGTTGAGGCTGTTTCGCATCCCCGAGTTTCTGGGATCGGCCTTTGTGACGTCGGTAGCAGCGATCGTCATTCAATTGCTGGAAATATAGGAGGGAAACATGAGTCAATTGAATGCACTGGCAGGCGGCCTGTTTCTGCTGACGATATTCGGCATCGTCGCCGTGCGACAGGTCCTTGGGTGCCTGCGGCTTTTTGTTATCCAATCCGTTCTGCTGGCGGCATCGGCGTTCATCCTGGGGCTGCAGTATGCATCGGTTCATCTTTTCGTCGTTGCGGGCCTGACCCTGGGATTCAAGGGAATTTTGATTCCCTGGATTCTATACCATGTTCTCAGCCACGAAATTCATGCGCGCCGTGAAATCGAGCAAGTCCTGAATATCCCTTCATCGCTGTTGATCGCCGCGGCCATCACCATCGCCGCTTATTTTATTGTACAGCCCCTGTTGCACATCAGCTCAGATGTCTTTGTCAGGATCAACCTGCCCATCGGGATGGCTGCGGTTCTGCTGGGGGCTTATGCCGTCACCGCGCGGCGTGAAGCCCTGCCGCAGTTGCTGGGAATTTTAACCATGGAAAACGGTGCCTTTCTGGCAGGCATTTCCATTGCTCCGGCCCTGCCTCTGATCGCCGAACTGGCAGCAGCTTTTGATGTGTTGATCATCGGTCTTGTCATGGGGCTGCTGACCCGTCGGATTCACAAACGTATGGGGTCCACGCGGGTCGGTGATATGGCGGCCTTAAAGGAGGAATAAAATCCATGCAGCTTCTGGTCATTTTGCTGATACCCGCGCTGGCCGCAGGTCTGTCCATGCTGCCGGCGGCTAAACCGAAATTTGCCGCCGGTGTGACCATTGCCGGGGCCCTGGCTGTTTTCATGCTTTCATTGCATACGGCCCTGGCGGCCGGCAAAGGGTTCACTATTTCAGTAATGGCCGGCTGGGTGTCAAGCAATGCGTTCAGCGCCCTGATCCTGGTGCTGGTCTCTTTTGTCGGCCTGATGGCGGCCATTTTTTCATGGGGCTATATCCTGCGTGAGACGGCTGAAAACGGTGCTAAAAACATCCGGCGCTATTATGGACGCTATAATCTCTTTTTGCTGTCCATGCTGGCCGTTCCATTAATGTCACAGCTTGCCATGGTATGGATCGCTGTGGAGCTTACCACGTTGCTGTCGGTTTTTCTGGTCGCTTTTGAAGACACTCCTGAAGCCCTGGAAGCGGCCTGGAAATACGTCGTGCTTACTTGCATGGGGGCGGCCCTGGCGCTGATCGGCATTTTGATTCTTTACTGGGGAATACACCTGGCCGGGGAAACCGTGTTTACATGGTCGGCGCTGACGGCTGCGGCTCCCGATATTCCTCCCGTGTTTCTCAAAACAGCCTTTTTGTTTATCCTCATCGGATTCGGCACCAAGGCCGGGCTGGTGCCGCTGCACACCTGGCTTCCGGATGCCCACAGCCAGGCACCGTCGCCGGTTTGCGCCCTGCTCTCCGGGGTGGAGACCACCACCGCTCTTTATGCGATTTTAAGGCTGCTGCCGGTGCTTGGCGCAAGCTCTGATGGTACCGCCGCCCGGTGGCTGGTGGTTTTCGGGCTGATATCCGCAGGAGCGGCTGCGTTTCTGCTGGTCCAGGCCAGAGATTATAAACGGCTTTTTGCTTTTTCCACCATCGAACACATGGGCATTATTCTTGTAGCCGTGGGTCTTGGTGGACAGGCGGCCCATCTAGCCGCCACTTATCAAATCATGGCCCATGCCGTTACCAAGTCTTTTTGTTTTTTTGCCGCCGGCGCCGTGCTGATGATTACCGGTACACGCGATATCACCTCGGTGCGCGGGTTGATCCGCACCTCGCCGACAACCGGCGCCGCGCTGTTAATCGGGGCCCTGGCCATTGCGGGGGCGCCGCCCTTTGCAGTCTTTTTGAGCGAACTTTCCATCTTCAAAGCAGGTCTTACCGCCGGACAGTATCTGATCGTCGGCCTGCTGACTCTTTTTGTGGTTGTCGCTTTTTGTGGCATTATGTTTCCCATCAACCGCATGGTGTTTGGAAAAGCATCTGCTCCTCAGGGATGTGCCGCGTTGCCGTTCAGCAACAAATTTGTCTTGTATGCCGCTGTGGTGCCGGTGATAACCCTGGGGATATTCGTGCCTGACAGGCTTTACAACCTTCTGAGGTTAGCGGCCACAATATTTGGAGGAGGGTGACGGATGAATTTCCCCCTGGATAACATCCTGAAACTGACAAGCCTGCCTGAGGAAACCGCCTCTCGCTGGCCCGGCAGGATTGAAGCCGGCCTGAACGAAGATCACCTGACGGTCCGGTTGTATTGTCCCCTTGAACTTTTAGCGGAACTTTGCGGATGGCTTTTTTCGGAGGAGGGCTATGGTTTTGCGACCCTGATCGTAGAGGAGCAGCCGGAAAACTGGCTGTTGCGCTATGTTTTCTACGGAGAACTGGGATGCGGCCAGGTGCATGTCCTGGTGCGCGTTTCCCTGTCCCGGACCACGCTTCCCAGCATCAGCCTGCAGGTGCATGCCGCCGACTGGCGGGAGCGGGAGGTGGAAGATCTTTACGGCCTTAAATTCGAGGGCCATCCGCGCTTGGGAGATTTCGTGCTGCATGAGCAATGGCCTGAGGGCGTTAATCCCATGCGGGCGGATTTTGACGGCGCCAAGCCTTTTGCCCACCGGCAACCCGACGTTCACTGGCAGCCGGGCCCGATTGTCGAAGCCCCGGGTGTTTTCATGATGCCCATCGGTCCGGTATATTCCGATTATGCCGAATCCGCTCATTTTTTGCTGGAAACGGTCGGCGAGGACGTAATCCGAACCATCCCCCGTTTTTTTTATAAATACCGGGGAGTGGAAAAAATTGCCGTCGGCCGCCCGGTGGACCGGGTGCTCCTGCTGGCCGAACGGTTTTCAGGTACATCGGCGTTTGCGCATTCCATGGCGTTTTGCCAGGCGGTGGAAGATATTTGCGCCGTTGATGTGCCGTTGCGCGCCATGGCCCTGCGGGTACTGTTGGCCGAGGTTGAGCGGTTGCGTCACCACGTAGCCGCAATTGCAGGAATTTGTTCCTCAACGGCCCTGGCGGTTGCCGCCAGCCAGGCCGCCATTATGGAAGAAGAACTTTTGCGGCTGACCGGAGCCTTCACGGGTCACCGCTACCTTTTCGGGCTCAACATTGTCGGGGGCCTCAGCCGGGATTTTGCAGACGAAGACTGCCGGCGGCTGGCCGAGGCTACCTGGCAGATTGTGGAAAGATTAAAAAAACTGGCACACATGCTGCGTTTTACCAGCTCGTTTCTGGACCGCCTGGAGGAAGTGGGGAGAGTCTCAACCGCCAAAGCGATTTCTTACGGACTTGTGGGCCCCGTGGCCCGGGCCAGCGGGCTGTCGCGGGATCTGCGGGAAGTCCTGCCCTATGGACACTATGACAGCGGTCTAAAATTTATGGTACCGCGCGAATCCGAAGGCGACGGCTATGCCCGCTTGCGGACTCTTTTCAGCGAGGCGGAACAGGCGGTCAACATTATCCGTCAGGTTGCGGATCGGGTCCCCGGCGGATCAGTGACAGGGGGTTCGATTGACTGGATGTCCGGTTGCGCTCTGGGCTGGGCGGAAGCCCCGGCAGGGGCGGCGTTTCACTGGGTACGCCTGGCAGAAGACGGGCAGGTCAATTGCTACCATCTGCGAACGCCTGCTTTTACCAATTGGCATGGATTTCACCTGGCCGCTGAAAATTTTGCTTTCCAGGATTTTCCAATTATCATGGCCACCTTTGCGCTTTCCAATGCTGAATGTGATCGATAGGAGCAAATGACATGACAAAATGGATATGGCAGGGACTTCAAACCGGAATCAAAACCACTGCCTACCCGGCGGCGGCAGAGACCGCTGCCGGGGTTTCACCCGGCAGACCGATTAACGGTTCACTGCCGGATACGGATGCCGCCATAGCGGCGGAAGCAATCTG
The DNA here is from genome assembly GCA_024277475.1 of Deltaproteobacteria bacterium. Next base: position 10,239 of record JAJRVC010000410.1, on the reverse strand, counting down.
TCCCGCCGCGGCGCTGCACCGGGTCGAGGATCGCATCCGTGTCGACAATCAGCACTGTATCCATTGTTTCAGATGCCGGCGCCGGATACCGCACCCACTGACCTGGGATAAGGGATATGAGTGGGGCCGATCGTGTGGTGAAAATCCCGCCCTTGGACGAACCTTTGCCCGTTCGCTCCACATTCGGATCGTGGATGCCGGCGCCTGCGGGGCCTGCCTGAGCGAAACCCGTCAGATCGGTGCTCCCTATTACAACATCCATCGTCTCGGCTTTTTTATTACGCCGACGCCCCGGGCCGCTGATATCCTGCTGGTGGCCGGACCGGTTACCGAACATATGCGCGAGGCCCTGCAGTGCACTTACGAAGCCATGCCGTCCCCCAAGCGGGTAGTGGCTCTGGGCACCTGTGCCTTAGACGGCGGCGTTTTCGGGTCGAGCTTTGTCAGTGGGGCCGGCGTGGCCGAGGCTATCCCGGTGGATATCGAAATTACGGGATGCCCGCCGCCGCCGCTGGCGATTATCCATGGGCTGCTCATCGCTGCCGGCAGAAAGCCGGCCACAGCGGGTACGGCGCTTGATCAAAAGCGAGAAAGGAGGGCGGCAAAATGACCGCTACGGGCAATCTGCTGATCGTTTTTTTTCTGATGTGTGTCCTGGGAGCCGTGAGCGGTGTCCTGCTGCCCGACAGGAAAAATCCACTGGGGCTGGCGATCATTGCATCGGCGGCTTCCCTGCTGCTGCTTTGGATCGGCGCCGGGATGCTTTTTGCGCCCAAGGCTTTTGTTGCCGTTTTGTGGGTTGTTAAACCCTTCGGACCCCTGACCATCACCGTGGACCGGCTGTCGTCTCTTTTTATGGTGGTGGTGGGGCTGGCGTATTTTCCTGTTTCCATTTTTTCGGCCGGCTATTTAAAGCGCTACGAAAATCGTTACAGTCTGAAAAGTTTTGCTGTTTTCTACCACCTGCTTTTTGCCGCCATTGTGCTGACGTTAATTGCCGCCGATATCATTTCTTTTTTCATCGCCTGGGAGGCCATGTCGATTCTATGTTATCTGCTGGTCAACTATGAACATGAAAACGAGACCCATATTCGTTCAGGATACCTGATGCTCGCCATGGGCGAAGCCGGGACCCTGGCGGCGATCCTGGCATTGTTGTTGATCGCAAAAGCTTCAGGGGGCATCACTTTTGCCGATATGCGCACCGTAGCCGGCAGCCTGGGACCGGCGGTCGGCTGGGGTGTATTTTTACTTTCCTTCCTTGGCTTTGGCGTCAAAGCGGGTCTTGTCCCGGTCAGCAGCTGGCTGCCGGGGGCTTACCAGTCGGCCCCGGGAAATATTTCGGCACTTTTTTCAGGGGCCGTCACAAACCTCGGCCTATACGGCATCATAAGAGTCAATGCAGATTTTTTCCCTGTGGGAAGTGTGGGACCGGGATTGATTGTGCTGGGTATCGGGACGCTTTCGGCCTTGACCGGCATTCTTTATGCTCTGCCTGAAAACGACATGAAACGGATGCTGGCCCACAGCTCCATTGAAAACATGGGAATTTGCACCGCCGGCCTTGGGGCGGGGTTGGCTTTTTCCGCTACCGGCCACGCGGTACTGGCCGGCCTGGCTTTTATTGCCGCCTTATACCATATGGTCAACCATTCCCTGTATAAAACGCTACTCTTTCTGGGTGCGGCCACAGTGGATTTGCAGGTGGGTGATCGGAATATGGACCACCTGGGAGGATTGATCAGGAAAATGCCCTGGACCGCCTTTTTCTTTCTGGTGGGTGCGCTTTCCATTGCCGCCCTGCCGCCTCTCAACGGTTTTGTCAGTGAGTGGCTTACATGGCAGAGCCTGTTGCAATGTTCCGTGCTTTCTTCCAAGGCTGTAAAAATCGTTTTCGCCCTCTGTGGTGCCGGTCTGGCACTGACAGCGGCCCTGGCGGTTACCTGTTTTGTCAAGGCGTTTGCCATGAATTTTCTGGGAAAGGCGCGATCCGAGAAAGCGCAAAAAGCGTCCGAGGCACGACGGTCGATGACCATTCCCATGGCGCTGCTGGCAATATTCTGTCTGCTGCTGGGAATTTTGCCCACCTATGTCATTCCGGTCATCAACCGGGTAACGATTCCCCTGGTACAGGCGGACGTGATCGATGCGCTGGTACCGCCGTTTTTTACCGTCGGTCAGGGCAATAAAACCTTCAGCCCGGATTTTGTGTCCGAGTTTCACAACCTGGGCGCCCAGGTGGGTGCGGACGTTTTTCCGGGCCGGGGGCTGGTCATTATGCACCGGGGCACGGCCCGCAACCCGGTCATCTTTGCCATGTCTCCTCTTTACAGCGTGGTTGTGCTGGCCCTGCTTCTGATGTTGGCATGGGCTGTCGTCCGCCTGCTGACCCGCCGGCGGGTAAGAGCGCGCCGGGCGGCCTTGAGTGGCGGGCTAAAAAGAATCACGCCGGAAATGACATACAGCGCCACCGGGTTTTCCAACCCCGTGCGCGTGGTTTTCAACACCGTTTTGCGGCCGGTCTCCGTCCGGGAAAACCGCGAGACCATTGCTCAGCATTTTCTCAGCGCCATCAGAAAAGATCGCAGGGAAATTCATTTCGTCGACCGCATTCTGGCCGGGCCGATTGTTAGAGGCGTGCGCAGCCTGGCTCTGCAACTGGCCCGCATGCATTCGGGCCGGGTCAACACTTATGCTGCCTATGTCCTGATTACGCTGCTGGCTATTTTTTTGATTCGCGCGGTGTTGTAACATCATCGTGTCAATCGGCCGGCGAAAAATTATAACGCCTTCACCGGCGGCTGAAAGCGGTACGGATTAAAAAAAATTGCGGTGTGCAGCCTGCTCGATACCATGGGCTGCAAGGATCGGATTTGCAGTTGCGTTTGTTCAGCTGGATCCTTGGGCGTGATCTGAGGTTTTGAAGCCGCCTCGAATCAGATCCGGCATATTTTGTTCATCTTTATTATTCGTTATCCGGCAGAATCAGATAATGCGGATCCTGGTCCGGAGGTTATCTGATGGAGGACAGGAAAAAATATGCAAAAAATAAAGGACAGCCGCAGAAGCAAGGGTAGACTTTGGTCATTGGTTACCAGTGTTCCGGAGTTGAGCATACTGATTATGCTGGTCGTCGGTGGCTATATTGTTATGGTGGTATTTTCAAAAGTTCAGGGCACCCAGGTTCTCGACCCCTTTTCCATGTGGCTTATCATCGTCGGGTCCTTCCTGGTAAGTACCGCCATCGCGATAATCGCTGTTATCGCCGGCATCGGCGGAGGGGTTATATTTACACCCATTATGTTGGGCTTTACCTCCATGGACAGCCTGGTGATACGGGCGACCGGATTGGTGGTGGCCATGTTCGGCGGCTTGATTTCTTCCGGCCCTTTTATGAAGACCAAACTTGCCAACATCAGGGTCACTTTTTTCTGTGCGGTTCCCATCACGATTGGCGCCCTGGCGGGCAGTGTCTGTGCCATCTATTTACACGATGTAATGGGGGCCGTAGGAGATGGTTTTGTTCGTCTGTCACTGGGTGCCCTCATGCTTGTTATCGCTTATTTTTTATTTACCGGGGGCGGTAAAACGGAGTATCCCGAACCCAAAAGGATCGATTCCTTTTCCCTCAGGTTGAAACTAAGGGGTTCCTACTGGGAACAATCCATGGGTAAAGTGGTTAATTACCAGCTCGTTAGGGCCCTTCCCGGCGGACTTATTTTTATCCTGCTTGGTTTTATCGGGGGATTTTTCGGCATGGGGGGCGGGGCGTTTTTGACCGCAACGCTTAACCTTGTTATGATGGCGCCGGTTAAGATCGCGGCCGCATCCAGCGGGGTCTTGTTGGCCATAAGCGATGCTACGGCAATCTGGGCATATATCACCTATGGAGCGATGATTGCCATCCTGGCCGCTCCATGGATGCTGGGACATGTTGTCGGTGGTATTTTAGGAGCGCATCTTTTAATTCGGATCAGAGCCGCTTTCGTGAGAAAAATTTTGATTTTTATCCTGCTGTTTTCTTCGATTAAGTTGATCGCACGCGGGCTGGAGGGGGCGCTGGGGATTGACATACCCATTTTATAGGAGGCAGCCGTGAAAGAAGAAAAACCGAAACCGCCGCTTGCGGGTCTAATTTATGGTGGAATCCTTTACTGGGGGGTCCTGACGGGCTCGATTCTTGTAATTGTCGGCTCCATACTGGCCTTTCTGGGGGACAACTTCATCCCCGTCTCATATTGGCTGTCGACAACCTGGAAGGGGGAATCTCCGCTTCAGATCTGGAAAGGCGCAACGGGTTCATTGCCGATGGGGCACTGGTACCTCGCTCATTTGACGACCGGTGACGGCCTGACCGCCCTGGGGATTTCGCTGGCCGTTTTTTCAGTGGTGCCGGCGCTGTTTCTTTCTTCGGCGGTCCTTTTCAGGCAGCGCGACTGGTTGTATGCATCGTTGGCCCTGACGGCTGGTATCATCGTCATGATCGGGGTGCTGGGTCTGGTTCCCATGGACTAATCAAACCCTCCACAGTTTTTAAATGATACCGGGTGGGTGTGTCTGTAAATTTTGACTTTTTCCGAGATTGTCAAGTGATGATTGCCGTTGAGTCTTAAACGGATTACTTTAGGGTAAACAAAGGAGGTCTGCATGTCTATCATAGCCATTTCCCGAGCGTCCTACAGCCATGGCAAAATGATCGCAGAACGGGTGGCCCATGAGCTGAATTACACTTGTATCTCCGAAGAGGTTATCAGCCTGGCTTCACAAGAATTTGATATTCCGGAAAACTGGCTGCGGCGGGCTATTGAAAACGCACCGTCACTTTTTGGTCGTTTCAGCTACGGCAAAAAGAAATACATTGCGTACATCCGCGCAGCCTTGCTGGAATATGCAGCAAAAGACAACGTGGTCTACCATGCCCTGGCCGGACATTTTTTGCTGGAAGGCATTCCAAATATTCTCAGGGTTATGATTTCCGCGACCTTAGAGGAGCGTGTGCAGGTCGTCCGGCAGAGGGAAAAAATTTCAAAGACGGAAGCCCTTAAAATCATTAAAAAATTTGATAAAGAACGAAAAAAATGGGCCCTGTACTTCCACGACAAAGACCCTTGGGATCTCAGTCAGTATGATCTTAGCCTGGTCATCGGCAGATTGACCATCGATGACGCAGTCGAAAAGGTGCTTTCCTCGGTGCGGTTGCCTTCTTTTCAAACCACAGCTGAGTCACGGCAAATCCTGCTGAATGAAAGCCTGGCCGCAAAGGTGAAGTCTGACTTGATGAATTTTTATTCGGATGTCGAGGTGTCTGTTGAAAACCACACGGTGATTGTTCACATAAAACGAAGTTTAAAACAGGAAGAGGCCTTGACGGATGATATCCAAACAATCCTGATGGAAATTCCCGGGGTGGAAGAGGTGCGGGTGGATGTCATACCCGTTTACTAGCTGGGTTTCAAACCCGTCATATACACAACCGACGTCTCGGAGGCGGATATCCCATTCGGAAGAACCATGAAGCTGGTGCATAAAATCATTATTGGCAATACCCTGACAATTATTTTAATCGGTCTGGTATACGGTATTTTTTATCATAAATTCGATCTTGTCCTTGCCAAGTTGGACTTTGTTGAAATAGCGGACAGCCTTAATGCCTCTTTTCTCAAAATGAGGCTTTCTGAAAAAAACTACTTTCTCTATGAGGATGAATCGGCCCTTTCATCGATAAAAAAACAACTGCAGGAAAGCGTGCTTATAATTGAACATCTGAAGCCTCAAATCACGAAGGTCATCGGTGCGGAAAACTTCAGGAAGTTTAACGCCGGTTTTTTGAGATATGCTAACTTAATTCAAAAAACAGGTGGGTCCGGTAATCATAATGTTGATATGCAAATAGCGTTGCGCGATGCCGGAAGGGATTTAAGATTACTTTCCGAAAGCATCGTAAATCTTGAGAGAGAAAAAGTTAATGACATTATTCTGGCTTCAAGAAGGGAGTTGTTTTATTTTGTTTGCGCAGCAATTGTTTTGGCCATTGCCAGCAGTTACCTGTTTTTTTCTAAAATGTTCAAGTCGATTCGAAGAATCGAAGAGACCGCAAATTCCATTGCCGGGGGTGACTTTGTAACCCTAGAGGGCGATATACCCACAAATGAAATGGGCTCCTGCATGAGGGCGATTAATTCGATGTGTGAAGAGCTGAAAAACGACCAGGAACAGCTGGTACAATCGCGAAAATTGGCCTCTTTGGGAATTCTCACGGCGGGCGTCGCCCATGAACTGGGCAATCCGCTCAATAACATATCGATGGTCGCCCAGACATACCTGGAGCTTTACGATGGCCTTAGCAAAGAAGACAGGGTTGATTACATGCAAACCGTTTTGGAGGAATGCGAAAGAATAAGGAAAATTGTGCTGAATCTTTTGGATTTTTCCAGAGCCAAGGAATCGGATTTTAAAATAACGGCTATTGACGGAGTCACAAAAAATTCTCTCAAGCTGGTCCAAAATATGTTTGATGTTTCCAGGATTGAAAGCAAATTGGATCTTGCAGAAGGGTTGCCTCCTGTTTTTATCGATGAAGACAAGATCCAGGAAGTACTGATAAATTTGTTAACCAATGCCATCCACGCCATGCCGGACGGAGGTGAGATCTGCATCAGGACAAGCTTAGCTGAAGACCGGGATTTTGTTAAAATTGAAATAGCGGATAGCGGCAAGGGAATTTCCCCCGAATTTTTAACGCATATTTTCGATCCTTTTTTCAGTACCAAGGGAACAAAAGGGACGGGACTGGGTCTGTCGATCAGTTATGGTATTATAAAAAAACATAAGGGCAAAATATATGTAAACAGCCATATGGGAGGCGGAACTATTTTTACGATAGAATTACCCGTTTCTAAACCAAAGGAGGGTGAAAATGAACGAGCATAGAATCATGGTGATTGATGACGAAAATATTGTCGGTAAGATGATAAGGGCATCATTTGAAAAGGATGGGTATCAGGTAGAAACTTTTTTAGATGCAGAACCGGCCCTGGCCAGGTTAACGGAAGAAAGTTTTGATGTCGTGATAACCGATTTGAAAATGCGGGATATTGACGGCATGGAGATTTTAAAAACCATAAAAGAAAAGCATCCGGACGTAAAAGTTATAATGATTACCGCGTATGCAAGCCTGGATGCCGCCGTCGAAGCCTTTCGTAAAAGTGCGGATGATTTTTTTGCAAAGCCGGTAAAGCTTGCAGACCTAAAGGCCTGCGTTCAGAGATTAATAAGTGAGGGGAAATAGGGCTGCGATGCAATATCGCAGATAGTCGTGACCCCGGATCTATGAATCCGGTCCATCTGACGTATCTGGGCGGCTATGTTTATTTACCCTATCCACCACCTGGCGGACATCCGGCAGGCATCAACGGCCCTTTTGGGTTTTTCGTCCGGCACTGACAAGGGGTATGGGTATGAAGCCGGCTTTTGAATGCACACTACAAAAACAGTTTCCAGAGCAGTTTCACCGCCACACCCAGTAAAATTACCGCAAACATCTGCTTGATCCATCTGGATTTCATCTTCTCCTTCATGACCTTGGCCCCAATTTGTGATCCGATTATCACGACAATGGAGGTTGCGATCATCAAAGGCCAGTTGAAATGCCCTTCGGCGATATGACCGACAAAGCCTGAAAACGATGAAAATATGACCACAAAGGCGCTGGTGGCGGCGGCCTGCTTGGTGGGGTATCCCATGGCCAGCATCATGGGAACAAATAGAAAACCGCCCCCTACTCCCAGCAGCCCGGCGATAAAACCGATAAAAAGACCGCCGATGCTCATCAGCAACATGCGCATATTCAGGGCCATCATTTTTTCTTTGTCCGGCTTTGCCGAGGTCATCAGCATGCGGCCGCCGGCAAAAACCATGGCGATGGCAAAAAGCAGAATCAGCGTGTGCGTCGGCACCATTTTGGTGAAATAGGCTCCCAGCGGTGCACCGATAAAAGATGTAATGACCAGAGGAATAGAGCCCTTGACATCCACCATTTTAGCGCGCAGGTAGAATATAGCCGCCGACAGGGCGGTGATGCCGTTTAACAAAAGCCCGGTGGGGATTGCCACTGATTTAAAATCATATCCGAACCAGTGAAAAACGGGGATATACAGCATGGCACCGCCCAATCCCAGCATGGAAAAAATAAATCCCAGCACAAAAATAACCAGCGTAACCGCCACAAGTATCATAATAAGTTACCTCACTTTTCGATGGACGCCCGCCCTGACCCGGGCAAGCTTAGCCGGTCGTAGCGGAGCGGGGATCCCCGCTCAGAGAAAAAAGGGCCATTTATGGATGGAAACCAGGTAGTCGCCCTATGGCTTGATCGCCAAGCCTCATTCACCGTATCCCGAGCAGCCGATACAGACCACTTTGCCGTCCGGAGACAGCCGCAGTTTATTGACAAAGGTCACCTCACCGCAGCTTTGACAACGTTTGACTTCGAAAATCCCCTTGCCCGCTTTAAAATCGACCGTGTGGACTTCGCCAATATCGAGAAACCTGGAATCGGGCAGTCCCTTGATACGGTCCACCAGCGGATCGGTGATTTCCGGTTCGATGTCCTGGGGCGGCACCCCGGCCTTGCGTTTCTGTACAAAGGGGGAGTTGAGCGCCATTTCAAAAAAATCAGGTTTCAGTGACACCCGCACAGCTTTGCCGGTTTTGGCGTCGATCAGGGTAAAGGCCATCTTGTTGTAATACAATTTTTCGATGTTGGATTTGCCGTAGGTGCAGCCGGTGGCCGTCATAATGCCATCGAGAAAACAGCCGGCGGCATGGCCTTTGCCGGTTTCAGATTTGATGTAAAGCTCCTTGTCCTTTGAGCGTTCTACCCCCAGCGCCTGCATGGCGGCCAGGCCGGCTTTGAGCCCCATGGGCATGGCCGGGCATTTGTGTCCGTGAAAATTTAATCCAATTTCGAAAAGTTCTTGAAAATCCTGCATGATACACCTCCAATTAAAAAATTATGTTGGACTGGGCGTTTTGTGCGACCATAAATTGGGGCCTTAAAAACGTCGGTTAAAAAAATATAAGCAGTTTCAGGTTCAGAGGTTCAACGTTCAGTGCTGCCGCCGGCCTGAAAAGTTTACCTGCCCCAGGAGGACGGCCGCTCAAATCTAAAAAGAAACTGATGAACGTCGAACATCGAACACCCAACATCGAACGTCGAATGAATGCATTCTGTCTATTTAAAAAAAGACAGAGCACAGTGATTCAATTCTTCAAAATTCTGCGGTTCGCTTGTTTTAAAATAGATAAAGCGCAGCGTCATCAATATTCGATGTTCAATCAATTCTCTATTCCGGTCAGGCGGAGTTTCATACGACCTCGGTCGCCGGCTACCAAAGCGCCCGGTTTAATCATCATCCATGTCCGGGCGGTCGACGGTGGGGCTTTTACGGTTTCAACCAGCTTTTGACCTGATCTTTTTTGGGGACCTTGCCCACGCTTTTGACTTCACCGTCGATCACGATCGCCGGGGTGCCGAACACGCCGTAACCGGCGATTTCCATGGTGTCCGTTATTTTTTCGATTTGAGCGTCCACACCGGTTTCCGCTACAGCTTCCGTGACGACTTTTTCCGCCTGTGAGCATTTCGCACAACCGGGTCCGAGTACTTTGATTTCCATAATTTTTTCCTCCCTTTTTATTTTGAATTGGACACTGATTTACACAGATGATTATCGATATAAAAATTCAGATAATCTTTCAGCTCCCATTATTTTGAAAGTTGAATGGATTCGATATTCTTTTTTTTACCTATCCATAGAATCCATTCCTCAATTTTTTCGTTACTGTATTTATGTATCTGTGTACTTAGCGGCTGAGGTGTTGCGAATTTAGGCGAAAAAACGGCCAAAAATCAAACCGCTGAGGGTGGCCATCACCACCACCAGGCTTACAAATACGACCGTCTTTTTGGTGCCCATGACGCTGCGAATCACCAGCATGTTGGGCAGGCTCAGGGCCGGGCCGGCCAGCAGCAGCGCCAGGGCCGGCCCCTTTCCCATGCCGGCACCCAAAAGCCCTTGTAAAATGGGCACTTCCGTCAGGGTAGCAAAGTACATAAAGGCCCCCACCACCGAGGCAAACAGGTTGGCCCACAGGGAGTTGCCGCCCACCAGGCCGCTGATCCAGCGGGAAGGGATCAGTCCCTCCGAGCCGGGCCGCCCCAGCAGCAGGCCCGCCACC
>JAJRVC010000409.1 GCA_024277475.1 Deltaproteobacteria bacterium | reverse complement strand
TAAAACTTTTTCATCAGCATCATAGTCGAGAGCGTCATCCATCAACTGGAACGCCATGCCAAAATCGTCTCCGAAAGAAATTATGGCGGTTTCCTGCTGTTCTGTGGCGTTAGCGAGCAGTCCACCTATCCTGGCACTTACTGAAAGGATGGATGCCGTTTTTCTGTAGATAACATCAAAGATATGTTTTTCACTGACTTTGATTTTACGGGCCTCGGCGTATTCCAGAATGCCGCCTTCAACCAGAGATTTTGTCGCTTCGGTGACGGCCTGAATTATTTTTCTTTCGCAGTCTTCAGCAAGAATGAGAATCGCACGCGAGATCAGGAAATCGCCCACCAGAATGCTGGCATCGGAACCCCATTTGGCATTGACTGTTTCTTTGCCTCGTCTTACCGTGGTTTCATCTACCACGTCATCGTGCAATAGAGTGGCTGCATGAATGTATTCGATAGCACAGCCGTGCTTGATGACCGCTGCGTCTGCATCTCGACCGCAAAGTTTAGCCGCTAACAGGGTAAGCATGGGGCGAATCCGTTTGCCGCCACAGCTCATAAGATAGGAACTGATCCCTGGAATCAGTGGGACATCGGATTTGTAATTATCGTTGATGGCTTTTTCGACCTTGGCAAGGTCGCTTTTTAAATCCTGTGTAACGTCTCTGAAATCCATATCTGGCCTTATTAAATGAATTCAAACGAACGATGAACAAATCGTCTTTTTTTATGTCTAGCAGCCTGTTTTTAAATCTGTTATTCCCTGGAAGGCCCCTAGTTTTAGGAGAAAACCCGGGGTTTGTCAAGCCATTTGTGCCCCACTCGCGTGGGGGGCTATTCTGCATTACGTTAACGGCTCATGCAAGAACTTATTGAGCGCATTACGGAGGACTTTACGGCGGGGTAAGATTTGTGTACCTTGTTGAACTTGCAGTGTTTTCGTGTTTGGAGCCTGTTTTTATTAAGGATGGGGTCGTGAAAAATATTTCTAATTCTAATTCTAATTCTAATTCGGTTTCGGTCATTATTCCCACTTTTAACCGGGACGGGTGGCTTGCTGAAAGCATCCGTTCGGTCCTCAGCCAGAGCGGTTTTGAATTGATCATCGTCAACGATGGTTCCACGGACGGTACACAAAAGATACTTGAAAGTTTCTCCGAAATTCGTGTCATTCATTTGCCGGAGAACCATGGTGTTTCTTATGCCAGAAACCGAGGCATTGAACAGGCGCGTGGATCGCTGATCTGTTTCCTTGACTCGGATGATTTATGGGAAGAAGGCAAGCTGGATATGCAGGTCAAATGGATGCAGAATCACCCGGAGTGCCAGGCGGTCTACACCGATGAGAAATGGATTCGCAATGGGGTGCGTGTTAACCCGATGAACAAGCACCGGAAATATTCCGGTGATATTTTCAAACAATGTTTGCCGTTGTGTATTGTGAGTCCGTCTTCGATTATGCTGCGTAAATCGGTGTTGGACGAAGTCGGCGTTTTTGATGAGTCGATGCCGGTCTGTGAAGATTATGACCTTTGGCTGCGAATTGCGCTACGCTATCCTTTTAAGTTTTTAAGCGATAAACTGATCGTCAAACATGGCGGACATGAAGACCAGTTGTCTCGCAAATACTGGGGCATGGATCGCTGGCGGGTCTATGCTCTGGAAAAACTTTTACGTGGTGGTGATCTGAATCCACAGCAACGGGATTGGGTGACTCAAGTGTTGATTGAAAAAAGCAACATCCTGATTCAGGGTTTTGCAAAAAGAGGTAAAACCGTAGAGGTTGAGGTTTACAGGAACCTTGTGGCTACTTATTCATAGGCCTGGCTATTAGATAGATTGGAAAAAATGCTGCGAAAATGGATTTGTTTACTGGTGGTTGTCTTTTTGGCTTTGCAGAGTCATGCTCTGGCCGATTCGGGTACGGAAGAGGTTTTGCAAAAGCTCCGTGAAGATTGCCACGCATTATTGATAGAAACTTACAAGAGTGAAAACTCTTTTGTGCGTGCGGCGGTACTGCGTGCGGCGGGGGAATCGCATGATTCTCAACTGATCCCTCTTCTCAATAAAGGGACTGAAGATTATTATCCGACGGCGCGTTTGTTTGCTTTGCAGGGGTTAAAAAATATTTCGCGAACTGCGGCCCTTGAAGCGGCTCGCAAATTAACAGATGACCCTGACATCTGGGTAAGGAGCGCGGCGGTAGAAATGCTGGGCGATGAAGGTGGTGCGGAAGTGGCGGAAGAGATACGCGGCTATCTAAAATCTTACGACGTGCCGATGAAACTGGCGGCTTCTGCCGGATTGGTCAAGCTTGGAGAAATGGATTATATGGAAGAGGTGCTGGACCCGCTGACGCATCCCATCCCCGACCGTCGTTACCAGGCCATCGGCTACCTTGGCAAGATAGGAAGCAAGGAAGTATTGCCGCACCTCGTTAAACTTTTCGACCACTCTGAGCCGGAGATGATTTTTTACAGTCTCAAGGCTCTTGAAGGCAAGGCGACCCTGGATATGTTGCCAAAACTGAGAGAGCTTGCGAAGCATAGCAACGCTTCTATTCGTCAGGCGGCCGCTATGGCGATGAGTAACCTCAAGGAAGCGGAAGCGAATTTAATTCCCCTATGTGCTGATGAAGACGGGCTGACAAAACTGTCGGCGGCGGTGGCTCTTAATCGGATGGGTTCCGACTCTTGTCAGGTGGTGTTTGATGAGTTGTTGAGCCATGAAGATTTTAAGGTGCGAAGTTCGTTGGCCCGAGTGTTGGGGAAGACGGCCATCCCGCAAAGACTGCGGATATTGACTACGGCCTTACGCGACCCGCATTCCCGTGTGCGTACAGCGGCCGTAAGAGGGGTGGGGATGATGGGCGGACCCGATGCCTTTCCCTTGCTGGTGAAAATGCTGGAAGACCCGAAAGAGGCTATTCGCGCCTATGCGGCGGGCAACCTGATCCGCTTGTTGGAATAATTATATTCTTTGAATGCGGACTTCCCCGGAATCGAAAGCTATTTCTTCTCTCGACTCATTGAGTAGGACAAGTCTTCCCAGGCTATCCAGTCTTATGGCTTTGCCGGTGATATTGTGACTGCCTTTGCTGACGGTGATGGTTTTCCCGAACAGGTCGCTGTGCTGAGTCCAGTTATCGATGAGTGCCTTAATATTTTTTAATTCGCGGTATTGAAAATCCAGTTGGGTTACCAACTGCTTGATCAATGCGGTGCGGTTTATTTCAATGCCGGATTCCAGTTTGAGGGATGTTGCAATATTTTTAAGATCCTCGGGAAACCGGGTGTGGTTCACGTTGATCCCGATTCCGATGATCACCGCAGGAATTTTGGTGGCATGGTATTCACATAGAACACCGGCAATTTTTTTATGGTTGAGCAAAAGATCATTGGGCCATTTTAGTTGCGCGGGTTGGGGGATAAATTCATTCACTGCTATGGCGGTTGCAAGACCTGCCATCAAAGTGATAATCGGCAATTGCTCGGGAGAGAGATCAGGTCGTATCAGCATTGAGAGGTAGATGCCGGTTGAAGGTGCTGAATGCCATGCTCTTCCGCGTCGGCCTTTGCCGCTTGTTTGACACTCGGCTACGACGATGAGTCCTTTTTCAGGAGGGTGATCTGCAAGACAGCGAACAATTTCGGCGTTGGTGGAGTCGGTTTCTCGAAGAAATCGCCATTTCCTTTTTTCCGGGGAGGGGCTATTTTGCAGAATTGCAATGTCAATATCTGATGAAGGGGGCAAATGTAATACCTTGTAATATAAAGATTAGGCCCTTTTGGGGGCGAGATTTCCCATTGTAATGGGAAACTCTTAAAAAATGATTGAAATGTTGCAAAAAAATTGATAAAAACATACTTCAAAGCGGTTCCAGCTAAGTGCGACTCTGCTTGGAATCAAAACTTTTTGAGAGGAGAGGGCTGGATGAAAAAGTTGGTAGCTTCATTTATTTGGGTTTCGCTGGTGTTGGTTTTGTCTTCTTGTTCGATGGAGTCAAAGTATG
>JAJRVC010000408.1 GCA_024277475.1 Deltaproteobacteria bacterium | reverse complement strand
GGAAAAGAACTGGATCGCTCTTTGAACGATTTTCGCATTCACTCCCGCAAGGACCTGCTTGAACGCATCCAGACAATCCGAATGGAAAACCGGTTTTTATCACGGCACCGGGACATAAAAAAAATTTTACTTTTATCTCGCGTAACCATCGGTGCCGATGTTGCCGTCACCAGCATTATCATCCAACGTCTGTCTGAACTATATCCCAAAGCGGAAATGGTACTTATCGGCGGCAGCAAACTGGATGAGATATATGGCGGCAACCCTCGGATTCGATTACAAAAGGCTGAGTATGAAAGAAATGGCGGATTGCTTGAACGACTGTCCAATTGGCAATTGGTGTTAAATATCATTCAGCAGGAACTGACCACCTGTCCGCTTGACAATACCATTCTGATAGATCCGGACTCCCGCCTTTCCCAGCTCGGCGTGCTGCCCATTATCCCACCGGATCAATACTACTTTTTTGACAGTCGATCGGATGTCTCATTTGCCGAAAACATGTCCATGGCGCAACTAACCAATGCCTGGCTGGATAAGGTAACGGGGACGGATAATTTTCGCTACCCCTGTGTCTGGCTGCTTCCGGGTCCGATGCAAAAGGCGGTCGAACTGTATGACCGCTTGAAGACTAACGGCACTCGAAGGGTCATTGCGATTAATTTCGGTGTCGGCGGCAATTCGCGTAAAAAAGTGGGACGGCTTCTGGAACAAAAACTTCTGCTGTCCCTGCTACGGGAACCGAACACCGTGATAGTGCTGGATAAAGGACTTGGCGATAAAGAGCTTCAACATTCCGATTCTCTCCTGGATGCTGTAAAACAAAACGGCTACCCTATCGAGGATGCCGTTTTTGCCGCTGAATTTAACAGCGATATCAGCAGTGGCGTGATCGGTTTGCAGTCGCGCATTGGTGAAATTGCAGCCATTATCACAAAATGTGACGAGTATATCGGCTATGATTCCGCCTGTCAGCACATCGCAGCGGCGCTGCGAACTCCCTGTCTGACCATTTTTGCCGGTTCCAACAACATGCGTTTCATTCGACGCTGGAGTGCATTTGGCGCCGACAGCTGTCGGATTGTTCATGTCGACACATTGTCGGACCCGATCGCAATCGACGTGGAAGACATTATCATCCGCATCATGAATGAAAGAAGGATGCAGAAGAAAAGTAACAGTTATCGGGTTCAGAGGCTCAGATCTGACTTGAACCCTGAACCTTTGAACCCTGAACCTATGAACAGTTGAACATGAAAATACTCTTCCTCTATCCCAATGCCGGCTCCCAGCTGGGATTCAATTACGGCATCGCCCATTTATCGGCAGCGCTCAAGCAGGCGGGACATGATGTGGCCCTGTGGCAATTGTGTGACGATATTGAGCCACTGCCCTCCGAAAAACAGTTTACAGGCCGTTTGCAACAAGAATCAGCGGATATCATCGGTTTTTCGGTCGTCACCAACCAGTGGTCCTATGCAAAAAAATTGGCCTCATGGGCTCGTAAGGCCACCAAGGTACCCATAGTATGCGGCGGCATCCATACCATGGCCGCCCCCGAAGAAATTTTGCAGTCTGGCGTATTTGACTATATCATACGCGGGGAGGCGGAAGAAGCGTTTGCCGAATTTGTCGATAAGTTAAGCCGAAACCGGAATCCTTCAGACGTCAAAAATCTTGGTTTTTTGCAAAACGGCGAATTGCGTCTCAACCCTTTAAGGCCTTTGCCGGATTTAAAAAAATTGCCGTTTAAAGATTACGATATTTTTGATTTTCAAAAAATCATCGATGCCAAAAACGGCTGGACGGGTTTAATGGCCTCCCGCGGTTGCCCCTTTTCCTGCACTTACTGCTTCAACCATCAGCTGGTGTTGGATTATAGCCGGGATCTTGGGTGCAGCTTCAAAGGCCTGAATTACATCCGGCATTTCGAAGTCAATCAGATTATAAAAGAGATTGAATATCTACTGCAAAATTATCGGAATATTTCGACGTTTATTTTAGACGACGATCTTTTTACTTTTTATGGCGAATATGTAAAACAGTTTTGTGCAGCTTATAAACAAATAAGCTCCCTGCCCTTTGTGGTCAACGCCCATGTGGGATTTTTCGATGAAAAAAGAGCCCGCTGCCTGGCGGACGCAAATTGCAGCATTGTAAAATTCGGTGTTGAAAGCGGTAGTGAACACATACGGCGTCGGATACTGCAACGCCGTATGAAAAATGAGCGAATTATCAATGCCGTTAAAATCGCCCATCAATACGGACTGCACACCTCGATTTTTTTAATGATCGGATTGCCCGATGAAACCCGCAGCGATGTCATGGCGACCATCCGGCTGATGGCCAGGGCCAAACCCGGACGCTACCGCTGGTCGTTTTTCTTTCCGTTCCCCGGCACCAAAGCATACGAACTCAGCGAACGGGGAAACTATATCAATTTTGAAAAAATGCCTCACATGAAAAACTTTACCGATGATTCCTGTCTCGATTTCGGCAGAGATCATAATCTGTTCTTGAAAAAGGTCGGTCGCATCATGCCCTGGTTCGTCAATGCACATTCCAACCTTGCCGTAGCGGATTTTTATCAAAAAAAAGTGGCAAAAATCCTGGCCCTGGACGAGAAATCCTGGCAGAAAAGAACGCTGCACATCGAACAGGAAGACCAAGATATTTCCGAAAGATTTGTCAAGCAGGGCCTGAGCCACTATGCGATAAAATACAATCGCTTTATGGGCGTCATATCAGATTATTTCACGGCCGAAGATTAGCTCTGAAATTGCAATCCCGGCGTAAAAAATTAATCTTGGCAACAAAGCCCGCTTTGGTTATCCAGATGGATATTGTTTGCGTTAATAGGCGCTTCAATATGTTGGGTTGCATATGAAGCCGATACACAATTACAATTCACCATTTCCGATTTATCCGCGCTGAAAAAGCAACGCCTTATCTTTTATCTTTTAATTCTGCCTATGTCACTTCCATTAAGAATAGAATATCCAGGTGCCTGGTATCATATAATGAACAGGGGAGGGGGATATGAGACGATCTTTGAAGATAAGATTGATGATTCTGTATTTCTGGAGTTATTGCGGGAGACAATTGAAATCTTTCAGTATTTTTCCAGTTTCCGGTGATCGAGGTCCCAGAAGAGGTGCGGGGTCAAAGTTTGAATAGTGAATAGTAAGTATAGTTCATAGTTTTATTCACTATTCAAGCTTTGACACTTATAGTGTTCGTGTCCTTTCGGGAGGTTGCTATGATTTCTACTATTTCTTTAGTTTTCAGGATTATTTTTAACTTGAAAGGGTACCTTAAAAAACAAGTTTTTCGTCTTGGTAATGGGAACGGCCTCATACTAAAAGACCACTGATGATGTGTCCATCGGCATGATGCAATTGACTTTCTGAATGATCTTAAAAAGTTGGACTATAATACACTTGAATTTTGGTTTGAAAGATACTGTAAATCGGTTGGGGATGCTGCGGCCCCCGGGGTAAGGTTCGGGGCGGGTGCTTTAATTTTTATCCATCGTATCTTTTATTTATGACCCTAACAAAGGGACTATTTTATGCCCAACCAAATTAGATATCAGCACCTGTTTTCGCCTCTAAAAATCGGTAACCTTTCTATTGATAACCGAATTATTTCCGCGGCCACCGTAACCAATCTGGCGGGGGCGGATGGCCGAGTTACGGATCGGCTCATGGATCTCTATGCCGCTCGGGCTGCCGGGAATCCGGGCCTGGTTACAGTAGAAATGAGCGCAGTGGCGCCGTCGGGTCGGGCATGGCATTATATGCTTGGTGTTTGGGATGATTGGTTTATTCCGGATTTCACCAAACTGGTGGAAATTATTCATGCTTACGGTCCCAAATGCTCTTTGCAGATCGGTCACTGCGGTCGCCAAACCACCAGGTCTATTGCCGGGGGAAGACCCCTGGCCCCTTCAAGCCTGTCTCAATTTCCCCAAGGCCATCCATCTTATGTGTTACCGCGCGCCTTATCCGCGGTAGAAATCAAAGAAATTATCGACTGTACTTCCGCAGCCGCCTATCGGGCCAGGTAGGCTGGCTTTGATGCAGTTGAAATACATGCTGCCCATGGATACCTTTTTCACCAATTCCTTTCTCCATTTGGCAATATCGGGGATGATGATTATGGCGGGAATTCCGAGAACCGCTGCCGAATTTTAACAGATGTGATCTGCCAAATTAAGAAAAAATGTGAACCTGATTTTTGTATTTTTTGCAAAATCGACGGAAATGAGCATGTTGCCGGTGGGATCGATGTCGCAGAAGCCGTAAAAATTGCTGGACATTTAGAGAATGCTGGTGTGGATTCCATCCTCGTTTCCGGCGGCTGTGGAGCAAGCCTGGAATGGATCATTCCGACTGCGCATATGCCGTCAGCTCCCAACCGTGCTGAAGCAAAAGCAATCAATAAGCAGGTCGGAATTCCGGTTGGGCTGGTGGGGAAAATAGATGATTTTCACTTGGCGGACTCAATGATTGCAAATCGTGAGATTGATTACATCGCCCTGGCGCGACCTCTGCTTGCTGATCCGGAGCTGCTCAATAAATTAAAAGACGGAAAAGAAGAAGATATTCGCCGCTGCATTTTTTGTAATGAAAAATGCAACAGTATTGAGGACCAATACATAATCGGCTGTTCGCTGAACCCTTTGCTTGGCCAGGAACGCGCGTACAAACACCGATCCAGGCCGCCACAGTCAAGAAGAAGAATTACCGTAATCGGAGGAGGTCCAGCCGGATTAAAGGCAGCTAAAGTGGCAGCTGAGCGCGGCCATGAAGTTTATTTATTTGAAAAAAAACCAAACCTCGGCGGCCAGGTAAATTTGGTTTCAAAGATTCCCGGCAAAGAGCCGTGGTCTCGCATCATTGATTATTATCAAAGGGCATTGTCCAAATTGAACGTAACTGTTACTTGTGGTCAAGATCCTTCAATTGACACCATTCGGGAGTTAACCCCCGAAATCGTCATCATCGCGACGGGCGCTGTTCCTGATTTAAATTTGATTGAGGTATCCGACAGCACTAAGGTGACATCCTCATTTGAGGCGATTGCGAACCCGGAAGTACTCGAAGATAAAGTCGTTGTCATTGGCGGACAGAAACTGGCGATAGACACTGCCCTCTTTTTGGCTTCGCAGGGCAAGCAGGTTACGATCGTCGCCCGTGGAAAAAATGAGGCTGATTTAGCCCAGAACACTACCCGCAGTTTCAGGCCTCACGTAATAAAATATCTTCTCGAGCATAGAGTACATATAATTTTCAGTGCTTCGGTGACTGCAATTGATCATGAACATTTGACCATCGAGGGTGATTCAATTGAGAAAAAACTGCCTTATAAGCAGGCTGTATTGGCCACCTACCTCAAGCCCGTATTTCCATCTTATCTCTCGGAAATTTCTAATCGGGGGATTCGGCTATATCGAATAGGGGATTGCGTACACCCGCGGAGCCTGGCGACTGCTATCTGTGAGGGCTTCACGGTTGGACAAATGACCTAGCGATGTCAATCGACCGTTTAATTCGGCGATCGAACTGTCGTATAGAAATATTGCAGCGGCAGGGCAATAAACAAGATATATAAAACCTAAATGGAGACGGAACCATGGCCAAAATCAGGATGTACATTCAAAGCCACGGTCATTTTGAAAATGACGCTGTGTTGAATCTTGCCGGTGCCAATATGGCTACGGCGGATAATAAGAATCCGACAGCGCATTGGAAAACGGATATTCCATCATTAACCGTGCTGATCAATCATTCCGACGTTGGTTGGATACTGTATGACACCACCAGCCATTCGGATAATTTAAAAGGCCCTTGGCCCGAAAGACTGCAGAAACTGTGCCCACATTACCTAAAGCCGGAAGATACCCTTGCTGCCAAGCTGAAAATATTGAATCTTACCCCCGCCGATATGGATATCCTTATCCTCTCCCATCTGCACATGGACCATGCCGGCAATCTTTTTTTATGGTACCTACTCTGATGAACTGCTTCAACTCTGTGGACTCCGGAATACGAGACATCTTTTCCCGCCAATCATTGGAAGTGGTGTCGTGGCAGGGTTGCTAAAATCGGATGTATCGAAAGATCTTGGACTCAAAGCGGATACCCCGGTGATTACCGGCCTGGTGGATGTTGCTGCCACAACCCTTGGGGCGGGTGCTTATAAGCAAGGACAAGCCTGCTCAATCGTCGGTACCAGCTTTCTCAATAATCTGATTACAGATCAACCGACTTTCGAACCCGAGGGAGTCGGTATCCAGGCCATAACAATAGGGAATGTATGGATCCGTTCAATGGTGAACACGTCCGGTACGATTAATCTGCAATGGTTTCTCGACGAGTTCTTCGGAGCTAAAACCGGCGGTAACTTACAGGAGATGGAGGATATCTATACACGGGCGGAAAAAGCCGCAGCTAATGTGCCGGTAGGGTCAAATGGACTACTTTATCATCCATACATCAATACAGCCGGAGTGGTTTCTCCGTTCGTTAACCCGGCGGCCAGGGCACAATTTTTCGGAATTAGCGTTGAACACACGCGTGCACATATGCTGCGCGCAGTCTATGAAGGCACGGCGCTCTCGATGTTGGATTGCTATTCACATATGCCGGCGGATGTGCGCCAAATCTACATATCAGGGGGGGGGCGCGTAGTGCTTTCTGGTGCCAAATGTTTGCCGATTGCACCGGCAGAAAAATAATTGTTCCTAGTGGAAATGAATTGGGTGCCCGTGGAGTGGCGTTGTTGGCAGGAGTCGCGTGCGGCGTTTATCGTAATCTTGAGGAAGCTATTGAAAAGGCCATACACCAGGAGCGGGAGCTCAACCCGGAATCCGGCACACACCGAAAATATCAAGCAATTTACAAACTGTACAAAAGAATATATCAATACTTGAATGAGGATTGGTGGGAACGCCATCGTCTGTTGGAAAAGCTGTAGGATTGCCGAAATCAATCATCGAGATATTAAATATTTTCACCCCTGAATAGAACTTCAGGGCGCAAAATTGATACCAAAAGACAACCATGGAGAACGTGTAACATGAAACCTGTTGAACGCGTTTTTACCGTGCTCGAGGGTAAGATCCCGGACCGCGTGCCCAACCTGCCCATGATCAATTTTGCAACTGCACGCCTGCTCGGAGTGAATGCCAAGGAATACTATACTTCTTCCGACGTACTGGCGAAAGCGATTGTGGCGGGTTATGAGTTCTACGGCTATGATGGCGTGACTGTTGGTGGGGACCTAACTGTCGAAGCAGAGGCTCTGGGAATGGAAGCCTCTTTGACCGAGTATAATGCACCACAGGTTCGCGAACCGATTCTGGAGACGGTCGAAGATCTGGCACAGCTCAACATACCTGACCCCCAAAGCGACGGGAGAATGCCGGTTTTCTGCGATGCGATAAAGACAATCCGTAAAGAGACCGGGGGCGATGTATTTATCAAGTCCACGACCGCATCGCCCTTCGTCCTTGCGGGACATCTGATGGGCATCAGTGAACTCATGATCAGTACGATTGAAAATCGGGATTTTTTAAACGAGATTTTGGCTTTTTGTACTGAGGTTGTACTGGCCTACGCTATGGCACAATGCGAGGCGGGAGCCCATGCCGTCGGCTTCGGAGCCGCCCTGGCGAGTCCGGATGTAATTTCACCAAAGGATTATATTGAACTGGTGCAGCCGCATGAACGCCAAATCATTCATGCCATTCATGAAAGAGGCTGCAAACATGTCATACACATTTGTGGAAATACGCTGCCAATTATCAGAAAAATGGTAGAGTTGGGATCTGATATCATTGACCTTGATCATTGTGTCGAAATCGTTGAAGGAAAGATTGCTGTCTGCGGCCGGGCTACTTTGAGAGGAAACCTTGACCCCGTTGGGCTGGTACTTGAGGGCACCCCTGAACAGGTTTTTGAAGCATCTCGTGATTGCATAGAAAAGGCTAAGGCCGGAGGTCGATTCATCTTAGCTCCGGGTTGCACCGTGGCCTACCATACGCCACCTGAAAACATCCGGGCTCTCCAGAGGGCCGTGGAGGAATTT
>JAJRVC010000407.1 GCA_024277475.1 Deltaproteobacteria bacterium | reverse complement strand
GTGCCGTTCGAAAAACTCTTTTGCATTTTCTCGACGCAGTACAAAATGCGGTATGACTGAAATTATCTTCAAAAATTGAAAATTTATGCAACGTTAGGGATTAAATGCCAGATTTGGATCATCCGGTATACCCAGCCAGCTCATGACCTGTTCTCCGGTAAGCCTGATCTCTCCGTACATATAACTCGCCGTATATCCGGCAGCGGTCATCAGGGCGATCAGCAGCGTTGTTTGGTCGAAATCATTGCCTTCGCCATCCAGGTAGGTCATGGTGGCGCCCTTTGTCAGTCCGAATGTCGGATTATAATCGATATTATTTCGCACAAACTCGTATATCAGTTGAGGGTCATTGCGCAATCCCCGGGCCAGTTCCATTATTTCCGGTGTAATCTCAAGCCCTTCTCTATCGAATTTTGCAGGTTGCACTGCAATTGCTGTTCTTTTCTGAATATTAGACGGCTTGTCAGGCGAAATGTAAAACATTGAAGCATCCATAGTTCCAGCCTGTACCAGGTGAGTATCCGGTTCAAGTATTTTTGAAACCGCCGAATGAACCACCGAGACTGGTGACAACACCAAAATCAACGCTATAAAAATACGAACCATTGTGATCCTCCTAACTTGGATTACCCGAAAATAATTTCCCCACAAAATGCAAGGAATTCACATTTTTGATTGCACCTTTGATCGTTGCTTTATCCCGGTATGCGCATGTGATTTTACTGGGGTTAACTTTAAAACCACGTCCCTGTCTTTGGATGTGGTTAGCAATAAAAGCGCACACACCGTCAAGCAATTCGTTACAAAAATCTAAACCTTCCCAAAATTAGCCGATAGAACGACCAGGTCGACGTCGTCAACGTCGTTATCCTGATCGAAATCTGTGCAACAGGGAAGAGCGGAATCGCAATCCTGTCGGACAAAATCAGCCGCCAACGACGCCAGATCGCGGCCGTCGACATCCTGGTCGGCGTCACAATCGCCGGGATGGGGACCGGCAATGGTTACCGCATACCCGTTGATGGCAAAATTCCAGGATTGATCGTTCCACTCGGTCTGGAAGGCACCATAGGCATCATAATCAAGGAAATCACGCCACTGGCCGTAAGCATCTTTATAGAAACTCTCACCCTCGGATGCCTTGGAATAAACATCATAGGGAGGATCGGTTATGGTTCCCCCGGCGCTGAAAAAATCTCCTGACTGGTCAAACTTATAAAAATCCTCATAAGGTTCCGGTTCCGGGTCTCCTGCAGGCATCCATCCCATGGCCGTGTACACCCGAAACGAGGCATCAAAGGCATAGCCGCCCCGGTCAAGATCGAGGACCACAAAAAAATCTTTGCCGGCCGGCAGGAAGAGAGCTCGTTCAAGCTCTATGAGATGAAAGCCGGGTCGTTCGATAAAACCGTCGAGTCTTGCCGGTGCCGGTGCTCCATCTTCAAGAGTGTCCAGGATACCCAGGCTGTAATTGACATTTCCGACCTTCGTATAGAAACCGATCGCCGATAAAACTTCATTCCCGCTGACGACAAAACGGTTGGCCGCCCCGCTAATATTTACCGGATCAGCCCCGGTATCATACTGCCAGCCATGCAGCGAATGGCTGTGAATGCTGTTGAACGTGTTTTTACGAATCTCGCGAAAGGTCACCCCACCCATTTCGGGGTGCCGGGCGGCATGTTTATCGGCATAGGAGATCCAGAAATGGCCGTCGCCATTCCAGCTGCTGCCCCAGCTGTTGCGGCAAAGCCAGGCACCGTTTTCCGGGGCCTGGGTTTCCTTGTTGTCATCCCAGCCGATGATGGCAATCGAGTGGTTGGGATCATGGTTGTCGGTTGGTGGCTGATAATGGATGCCGTCACGATAAAAACTACTTCCATAATACATGCAGGTGGCCACGGCTCCGTGGGCAACCACCGCCTCCTTGATGCGGCGGCGTTTTTCTGCATCGCTGCCCGACAGGGTATGCCACTCGATATGATGAGGAATGAAAAAACGATAGTCTTCCGACGCTTTGGGGATGCCGTCGTTGTCCCCGTAACCGAAATCGATGCGTTTGGCAGGATAGTTGCCGGAAACCCGGGTGGCATCGGTTTCGTTGACGGCCCCGTAGTTGGTCAGGTAGGCTGCGGCGATACGATAATCCCCTCCTAAATGAACCGTCAGGCCATGGGTCCGGCTTTCAGGCGGTTCGTCATAGTTGCTGCCCGGAAAGGGATCTTTCTGCCCCGTGTACCAGCCGTCGTTGGGTTCGTCATCCGGTTCGCCCTTGCGGTTGAAACCGTTGAATTTGTCAAGATGATACTCGGCCAGGTCGGCTTCGCCGGTCATGCCGAAAGCCGTCCAGTTGCCGGTCATTTCCAGACTGCTTTCCATCGCCCCATAGGCGCCGTGAATCCAGCAGGTACCCCAGGATTGACTGCAAACCGTGGTGGTATAGTCCGTCGTGCCGTCGCCGAAGTAGTCTCGCAGATCGAAGACAGGATCATCGGGTGACTGAGCAAAAGACACAACCGGGATCAAAAAAAGAAAAATGGGTAAAAATAGTCG
>JAJRVC010000406.1 GCA_024277475.1 Deltaproteobacteria bacterium | reverse complement strand
CGCCTGTCAGTGCGTAAGGGAACAGATTCGAAGAGCCCGGTGCGGTAGTACCGCACGCCGGGATCTGTGAGGGGGCGGCTGGGTAACTGACCGTTCTACCTTGATTCGGAAAAGAAACTGATGAACGTCGAACATTGAACGTCCAACATCGAACGTCGAATGACGAATAATATTGGATATAAAATCAGACCCTTAACAGTCGAACAAACCAATACAGCTTAATGTAGTTTCATATAAGGTTTCAGGATTTAGCATCTCAACTCCCCGACTCCTTATCCTGTAACGATTGATTATTTCATGAAAGTTTTTGTAATTGCAGTGATTTTTGCGGTAACACTTCAGTTGTCAGGTACCGCCGCAGAGGCCACATGGTTGATTGACGCCGAGCGTTTTCATCAGTCCGTTCACGGTCAACTGTCCTGCCGGGATTGCCATGAGGATATCAGTGAGAAAAAACTTCATCCGGACCCGGCTGATGTCAACAAAGCCCTAAAGGATTTTTTTCAACCCGGGCAGTGCACGGCCTGTCATGAAGATGTGGCCATTGAAATCGCCGGAAACAGTCACGGTGGACAGGAGGCAACGTTCTGGCAGCGTTTTGCCAACTGTATTGAGTGTCATGATCCTCACTATCAAGTCAGCGACGGGAATAATGCTTCTGTTCCGAATTTCAACCTACCGGCGGAAGTAAAATGCAGCCGGTGTCACAAGTTTCAACCCAAACTACCCGATTTTTCAGACGAAGATCAATCCTGCCTTCAGTGTCATTTTGTCGCTTCCGGTGTTGATATCTTGTCAGTAGCAAAAATCGCCAGTTTTTGTTTTCACTGCCACAGTTCCACCCGTCTGCGTCCAGGTTTGCAGATATACTCCTATCCGCTGATAGATAAGGCACATTATGCATCGACGCCCCACGCGGATGTTGCCTGTATGGACTGCCACCCCGGGGCGGCCAAATTCGGCCACAGTGATCAACCGGTTGGGGATTGCAAACAGTGTCACTTGCGCCATGATGAAAAAACAATCCATGACGCTCATGCCGGCGTGACTTGCGAGGCCTGCCATCTTCAGTCCGTAACTCCGGTGAGGGATTCAGACAGCAGACACATTGGCTGGCGCAGGCCCCGGTATGCGGATAGAATCAGTCCGATTCATCAGATGCAAAAGCCGGCAAAAGAGGCATCTTGTCGCGCCTGCCATACCAAAGGCAATTCGATTGGAGCAGTCGATAGGGTGCTTCCGGCCAAAAGCATTATTTGTATGCCCTGTCACACGGCCACGTTTTCAATCGGGGATACGGTAACCGTTTTATCTCTTATTCTGTTTCTGCTCAGTTTTTTTGCTGTCGGGTCGGTCTGGTTTTCCGGAGGCGACCCGACCGGCGGCACCGGGCGTAAATTGAAACAATCGATCGGTGCGGTGGCGGGTGCAATATTTTCAAGCCGGCTCTTTGTGATTATCAAAAGTCTGATCATGGATGGTTTGCTGCAGCGGCGTCTTTTCAAAGTTTCGCGGCAACGCTGGCTGCTGCACGCTTTAATTTTTTATCCGTTTATATTCCGATTTTTCTGGGGGTTGTCGGCGCTGGTCGCTTCACTCTGGTTGCCGGAGTGGCCCGGTGCCTGGTTGATGCTGAATAAAAACCATCCCCTGACGGCGTTTTTGTTTGACCTCAGCGCTATGATGGTCATTATTGGGATTGTCGGTATGATTATGGGCAGGGTGCAAAAACGATCGGGCGAAAAGTTTCCAGGATTGCCGCCTGTCGACTGGGCGGCCTATGCACTTTTGGGGAGCATCATCATTTTTGGGTTTATCCTGGAAGGCATGCGGATGGCGATGACAGGCAGTCCGGATGGGGCGCCCTATGCCTTTGTCGGGGATGCCATCAGCCGGATGCTGGCCGGCTTTGAACTGACCGGGATCTATGGGTACGTGTGGTACCTGCATGCTATCCTCACCGGTTCGTTTCTAGTGTATCTGCCCTTCAGCCGGATGTTTCATATGATCATGGCACCGATATCCCTGGCAATTCATGCGACTTCGGAAATTCATATGGAGAAGAAACAAGATACTTAAACGCTGAGGTGAGATAATAGGGTAAAACCTGAAATTCAAAACAATGTTCAAACAAACGATTTCATATCACTCAACCGCGTATGACGTATTGATTTTTCCGGAAACGATGGAATTTAATCCGGTTTTCCGATCATGCGGATGTTTTAACATATAATAATGGGACAGCAAGACTACAGTATAAAAGAACTCGTTCAGATGGAGGCGTGCACCAACTGCTGCCTATGTGTGGATGTTTGCCCGGCTGTGTCGGCCGCTGAAGATGGACAGCTGTCCGGTGTATACCGCCTTTTTAAAATGCACAAACTTATGCGTTCGCGTTCGGGATTATTGCGAAGATTCTTTGGCAGGAAAACACCCACCCGGCAGCAACTCAAACAGTTCGGTGAGACGGTATATCGCTGCACACTCTGCGGTCGTTGCCAGGAAACATGTCCTTCCGGCATCCTGCTGCGAGACCTGTGGCTGTCGCTGCGCCAGGATCTTGTTCACACGGACGCCTATCCCAAAAAAGTGGACATGATTCGTGAAAACGTATTCGAGAGCCATAACGTCTTCGACGAAGACAACGAAGAACGAGTGGATTGGGTTGAAGACCTGCGTAATCCTCCGGCGCACGGATACGTCAAGGACAAAGCGGATGTGGTGTATTTCACCGGCTGTGTAGCATCCTACTTCCCTATGGCTCAGAAAATTCCCATGGCACTGGTTGCCGTCCTGGATGCTGCCAAGGTGGATTTTACCCTGCTGGCCGAGGATGAATGGTGCTGTGGGTTTCCGCTTCTTGGAGCGGGATTGCGTGAGCACTTCGAGGACCTCATAAAGCATAACATCAAAGCAGTCAGGGCCAGGGGCGCTCAAACGGTGGTGTTCGCCTGCCCCTCCTGCTACCAGATGTGGCGGGAGTACTATCCCCCCGACTTTGACCTTTACCATGTCACTCAGTATCTTAACCAGCTAATCACTGCGGATCGATTGCCGCTGAAAGAGCTCGATCTTACCGTCACTTTCCATGATCCCTGTGATCTGGGACGCGGCAGCCGGGAGTATGATGCTCCCCGGGAAATTATTCGTGCCATCCCGGGAGTTAAGCTGGTTGAAATGTCCCATAACCGTGAAAATTGTCTTTGTTGCGGTGGCGGCGGCAACCTGGAGATGATCGACAGCGGGTTGTCCGGCAAGATTGCCAAAGCAAAGGTCGATGAGGTGATGGAAACAGGCGCCCAGGTGGTAGTAACCGCCTGCCAGCAATGTGTGCGCACCATGACCACCTTTGTTCGCCGAAACAAGCTGTCCCTGGAAGTCATGGATATTGTCCAACTCGTCCAAAAGGCCCTAACCGTTGACACGTAGATACCCGGGTCCAGTTATCGTAGGGAGGCTACGGCCCTGATTCCTCCCTGAAAGGGAGCTTTTGTGGTATTGCATATGCATATCAGTTAATTAGATTATCTTGGTAAAACTTTTTTCAAATGATCCATTTTTTTCTATTTGTTTGGGAGGAATTCGACGGTATAGGGAAGCGTTTAATTACCTGTTCCTGGGTAATATCCTCATTGCGCGCGATTTTTTCGTCGATTTCCTCAGGATAAAGCGCATAATAAGAGAGAGCCGATCGGATCTGCTGGTCGCTTAACCAGTGGTAAGTTTCTTTCAGTTTATCGTAGTTTTGATTTTTTATTTGGCCTATTCTGCACTAACTTCATCTTGGTGCCGGTATGGGCAGCTTTTCTTCAGACAACAGTAGCCGCATGTGGCGGCTATCCGAGTTGTCTCGTAAGCGGGTCCCATGCCGACTAAGAGTGACAGGGAATACCTGGGAAGCAGCAGGGCCGAATCCGTAATCGTTACGTTAATTTGGCTCAGGTCCAGCAGTGAACACAGATTATGTTGGTCCGCCGTGGGCCAACCAGACAGTGCACCGGGTGATAAAGCCGGGCCAACCCCCCACTTTTGCCGACGGGCACTGTCTTCAATCATAGTTTTCAAATAAAGGGCCACGTTATTCAATACTTCAAATGCAGCGCAGTTTAGCAGGTAGCTTTCCAATAGATCGTTTGATGCCTGCAATTGCCTGACGGCTTCTTCAAGCTCCGACCCCAAGGTCACCAACCCCACGGCTACCTCTCGGGCCTTTTTTAACATGCGGATCGATGGGCCGATTTGAAGAAAAACGCCGCAGATGTTTAGTTGTTTTCCAGTAATTTTAGCCGGTAAGTACCGGTAAGCAATTGCAGTTTTGGATAGCTTCACGGCGGTTTCGGCCGCCCAGGTGGCGGTCTCTACAATCATGCCATGGTCGGTGTTGCCCTCATATCTGAGAAGCTTTTCGACATTGACGGTAACGGGAATGTCATGGCAAACCGGCATAGGATTAATCCGAAAAATTGATCAGGCAGCGCTGATGACTTGG
>JAJRVC010000405.1 GCA_024277475.1 Deltaproteobacteria bacterium | reverse complement strand
TAGCTTACATTTTCTCCCACGTAGTGGGCTAGCCGTTGGGGCGGTAGCGGGGGATGTTGGGGTCGACCACCTGTGACCATGCATCGATGCCGCCGATCAGGTTGTAGACGGTTTTGAATCCGGACAGCAGTAATTCTTCTGCGGCTCTTTGCGAACGTTCGCCGTAATGGCAGATCACGACGATCTCTTCTTCAAACATAAATTCCTGCTGGCGGTCAATGGCTTCGGCTAGAGGGAAATTTTCTGAGCCGGGTATCGCGGCAAGGGAAAATTCCCAAGGCTCACGCACATCGAGCAGAAAAATATCTTCTCCGTTATCTAACTTTTTTTGCAGTTCAATGGGCTGTAGTTGTTTGACGGTATTCATAGCTTGTTATTATTTGGAGACCGATTATCGGCTATTGGAAGCCGATCATCGGCCAGTAAAAAAGTAGCATGATGAGAAAACAGGCCAGCCCCAGAAGGCTGAGTATAGAACCGGACCAGATCATCTCTTTCAAGGTCAGGAACCTTGAGGAATAGGCCAGTGCCGAAGCGGGAGTTGCAATGGGTAATATGAAAGCAAAGTTGCTCGGAAGAATCACCGTCAGGGTTGCTAAAGCCGGACTGATGCCATAGGCCGGACTCATGCTGATGGCCGTTGGTAAAAGAATAGCGATGACCGCCGAGTTGCTCATAAACGTGGTGAACAATGTTGATAACAGGGCGATGGTTAAAAGGAATACGGTTGGAGATTCAACCCGCCCTGAAAACAATTGTTCTGCAAGCCATAATGCGGCACCCGTTTCTGCCATGACTTCCCCCAGGCAGATTGCGCCGCCATACATCAGAACGATGGCCCAGTTGATATGCGCTTCCACCATTTTCCAGGTGATGAGATTCAATACAAATAAAAGGACAATAGAAATAATGGCTATGTTGGCGATTCCCAATTGATCGCCATAACCGAACCAGCAGAACAGGGTCATCAACATGACCAGAGCAATGCCTTTTTCCTGAAAGGTCAAATTCCCCATGACATGCGATTTATGCTTCAAGGCTTTTCTTGCCGCTTCAATATCCTGAATATCGGGAGGAAATAAAAATTTCAAAGCCAGCCAGCCGCCGGCAAACATGACCAGCACCAGTGGGAAACTCAACTGGGTGTATTGCAGGATGCCAATGGTTTTTGCTCCGGCGGTGGATTTTTCCAGCATCTCAACGGCAAGCGGAACTCTGCCGCCGCCAAGAACCGTCATGGCTCCACCTATGATGCACCCCCAGGCCATGGCGAAATACATGCCTTTGGCGAAGATCGAGTTTTCTCGTTTCAAATTCAGTGACTGCGCGATCTCGTGAATGATTGGAAACAGAATCACCGCCACGGCATGTTCCGACATGAAGCAGGAACTGATTCCGGCAAAACAATATATGGAGGTGATCAATTGTGAGGGGGTATTGCTCCAATGCTTCATCACCCAGATGGATATTCTTGTGCTGAGTCCACATGCGATCATGGAAGCGGAAAGGATAAAGACACCGAGAATAAAAAATACCGCCTTGTTGCCAAAATAAGAGTATGCCTGCGAGGCTTCCATCACGCCTAATAAGGGAACTGCGGCGATGGCCAGAAGACTGGTGATGGATAACGGAATCAGGTTGGTCGACCACAACAGCACGCAGAGTACAAAAAGGCAAAGTACTTTATAGCCTTCTAATGAAAGTCCGCTGGGACCCTCTTGAGCCAGCAATAGCGCAAAGATACCGAAGAACAAGGCTAAAAGCAGGTATCGGCGCATACGATCAAACAACACGATCCAAAGCGGACGGCGATCTACAAAAATCTGTTGTGGTTGTGAATGCGACTCGGCCATGGGGTTTCGGTATTTAAAGCAAGTGTTAACGAATAAGGGTGCAACTTGGAATAATAACCCGGCTAGCCGCCGGGGGCAATAGGTCAAAGCCCGCAAAGCTCACAAATATCGCAAAGCCTTTTACTATTAGGTTCGCTTCTATTGCTCCCCTCGCTAGCAGGGCCGGTGGCAAGGCTACGCCTTGAGAAAATTTTAGCGAACCTCCTGTAGAAAAAGGCTCTATCAACGTTGTTAGCCCGCATATTGCACGAATTTTCTATTTGAAGTGCTCAAACCAAGCCACCCTGCACGTCATCGCGAGCGACTGCAAGGAGCGCGGCGATCCAGATTATCCAGTAGACATCTGCACCAAAGAACATTCTGGATTGTTCCATTTCTCGTCATTGCGATGAGCGTTAGCGAATAAGCTGTGATATTTAACCTTAGCCTTCATGAGCCTGTTATATCTCTACCTTAAACTTCATGCCCCGAAGGGGTAGAATTGGGGTAAACCCAGAGTGACGCTACCAACACTTTAGTTTTAATCATTACGATTCAGAGCCACTGAAGATGTTCAAAGGGTGCTTGAAAAATGAAATTTAATGAATAGTCTGGATTGCCACGCCGCTTTGCGGCTCGCAATGACGTGCGGAGGGGTTATGCAAAGGTCTCTGTTGTAAGGTCTTTCGGGGGTTTCCATTCCCAACAAATATTATTTGTCTGGGTTGCCACGCCGCTTTGCGGCTCGCAATGACAGCATTTTAGTCGTCATCATTCAATGGTCATTAATGATGGCTTATGCAAAGCCCTCGTATTGGAAAGACCGAGTTTACAAGATTGCTGGAAGGGGCATGGTTATGCAACCTCTTTTCAAGTTGCCTTTTCTCCATGTTCTCCGGTTTCAATGCGGATGACTTCGTCTATGGTTGAAATATAAATTTTTCCGTCACCGCGAAGCCCCGTATGTGCCGTTTTCTGGATGGCCGAAACTATTTCATCGACCATCTTATCCACGCAGACGATTTCGATTTTTGCGTGCGGGATATAATCCACCAAATCTTCCACAATACGATGCGGAGCGTTTTTGGCCCGACTCCGGCCAAAGCCTTTGATATCGACAACACTCATTCCGGTCAGGCCTTCAACCTTATGAAGAGCCCGCGTCACTTCACTGAGTTTATGGGGTTTAATGTATGCTTTGATTTCTTTCATAATTTTTCCTTTCCCAGGTCAAAATATTAATTATGTCTGCTCGGGGTCTATAGCGAACCATTTATAAAGAGCGGGAATGACCAGTAAGGTCAAAATAGTTGACGTGATCAACCCTCCGACCACAACCGTTGCCAAAGGACGTTGCACTTCACTGCCCGTACCATGAGAAAACAGGAGAGGAATGAGACCCAGGGCTGTTGTTAGTGCCGTCATCAACACGGGTCGCAGGCGAAGACAAGCCCCTTGTACAGATGCTTTATCTATGGGTACGCCATCGCGCAAAAGCTGGTTCAAGTAGGTTACCAGTACCATACCGTTCTCCAGGGCGATTCCGAACAAGGCTATGAATCCGACCGATGCCGGAACCGACAGGTTCTGCCCGGTCAGCCAAAGACCGATCACCCCGCCCACCAAAGCAAGGGGGATGTTGAGCAGGATTAAAAATGAGTTTTTCAAAGAATTAAAACTCGAATACAACAGAATAGAAATGATGAGCAAGGTTATTGGAACTACCAGTGCCAATCTTTTGTTGGCCTCCTGTTGCAACCTGAACTGTCCGCCCCAGGTAACGAGATAGCCGGGAGGCAAGTCCACACTGTTTGCAATTGCCTGTTGTGCTTCCTGCACAAACGAGC
>JAJRVC010000404.1 GCA_024277475.1 Deltaproteobacteria bacterium | reverse complement strand
TCGGACAGTTTAAATCATCAAGTTTCTTACAACATGTTGCTGGCTAAAGGCCACTAAGAGCCTATGAAGTCCTCATCGAATTAACGTTTCATCGAATTAACCTTTCATCGAATTAACGTTTCAGGGAATTCAGCGTTTCTTTTGCTCCCAGCGCCATATACAACCCATCGGTACTGATGGCAATCAGTGTAAATCCCTGCTGGATGAAAGTAGCAGCGGTTTCGGCCGTATCCACAAATATCCCCACGCGAAGACCGGCATTCAGGCAGCATTCCGCTATGGTTGCGATTGCTTTGCGGACATCCGGATCGGTAACGTTTCCTATCTTTCCCATGCTGGCCGATAGATCGTAGGGTCCGATAAAAATAGCATCGATTCCCGGCACCCGGACAATTTCGGAAATATTTTTTAAAGCCCTGATATTTTCCGCCTGTAAAATTACCGCAATTTCATCATTGGCCTTCTCCACGTATTCCTTGAAACCCAGACCGTATTTGTGTGCTCTGCCGATACCGACCGATCGGCTGCCCCGAGGCGGATATTTGCACAGCCGCACAATCTGTTCCGCTTCTTGGGCTGAATTTGCCTGGGGCACAATAATTCCGTCGGCACCAATATCAAGGGCTTTTTTGACCCAGACTTCGTGATGTGCCGGGATTCGAACGACACAGGGGCAGCGTTCACCGGCCGTCTGCAGAATTTTCAAAGCGCCTTCAGCATTGAAGGGGGCATGCTCGGTATCGACAAATAACCAGTCAAAGCCGACTTCGATCATGATTTCGGCAATTTCAGGTACCGGCATTGTTATGAGTGTTCCAATCAACACATCGCCGTCCTTAAGTCCGGCACGAAAATTTGAATTCATGTATCCTCCGCCCTATATTCAGCTTGAGCCTTCCTTTAGGTTAAAACCACTTCTGGCTATTATCCTTTACAATTTCAAGCGCCTTTATTTTGAAGGTCTGCGGGATTTCGGGCTCGATATAAATTACATATTCATCAAAAATTCCGCCGAGTAAAATATCTATTTTGCGGGTGCGTTCGATGAATATCCCCTTTTTGTCGTAAAATATTTCGCCCGTATCGTCTTTTATGAGGGTCATGGCGAACAGCTCCCGTTTTCCTTTGCGAACCGAGAACCTGTCGCCGATTTCAAAAGGACTTTCTTTCAGTTGATCCTTGTGAATGAAGATGCCTTTTCTTTCTCGATCATAAAAGGCGATGTGTTTGGGGCTGATGTCGGATTCGAATGCCATAATTCTTAATTGTGAACTTTTTGCATTTTAGGAAAAGATTTCTTCACCACGAACCCATGAAATTTAGAAAACACGAAAGTTGTCTTGTCTTTTTTTCGTGTCTTCGTCCTTTCGTGATTGATTTCTTTTTTTACTTCCCCGATAAAGCGGGATCCCCGCTAAGCTGCGACCAGCCAAGCTTGTTAGGGTTGGGCTTAAATATCTTTCCCAATCGAAAACGCCTTTCCAAGAAAATCCCCAACTCCGTAATAAGCCTGCATTTCGGGTGCAAACAGGATCGGCTTAACCTTTTCAATATCAGGAACCCCCTCATCATTCAGCATTGCCTCGTCGGCTTTAACATCAAGGATTTCACCGATAAACTGTATGTGGACACCGATCTCTATCGTATGCAGTACCTTACATTCCAAAGCAAGCGGAAATTCTTTTATATAGGGCGCATCCACCAGATCGCTTTTTACAGGGGTGAGCCCCGAAGCAGCAAACTTGTCTTTGTTTCTGCCGGATGCGATACCAAAGTAATCGGATTCTTTCACGTATTTTTGGGGAGTAATATTGACCGTAAATGCTTTACGTTCAATGATATTTTTATAGGAGTACCTTGGTTTTCTTAAAGAAACAGCCACGCACGGAGGTTTGGAACAGCAAATGCCGCCCCAGGCGGCCGTCATCACATTCGGCTTGCCGTCTTTATCGTAGGTGCCCACCACAAAAACTGGGGTGGGATAAACCAGTGTTTTGGCGCCAATTGATTTTTTCATTACTTTTTTTCCTTTACCGGTAAGGGCTTTCAGAAAGCCATTGTTTTTTGTTCCATTGCATAATTGTCCCTTCTTCATCTGGAGGACTATATCTGCCGCCATGCATCCTGCGGATTTTGCACACAGAATTTACCGCCCGACACTTCAATAAATGTTCCCGTGATATAGGCGGCATGATCGGAAGCAAAATACACCAGTGCGTTTGCTACTTCCTCATCTGTGCCGATCCGACGCAAGGCGATTTGATCCTCCAGAATTTCCCGTTTGACCTGAATGACCGGGGCCGTCATTTTGGTTTCGATAACGCCGGGGATATATCCAATCACGCGAATATTATAAGGCGCCAATTCCGCAGCCAGTGTTTTGGTTATGCTGTAGACCGCCGCCTTGGAGGCCGCATAAGCCCCCGATCCCACCGATGGCATCAGGGATGCAAAAGATGCGGCATTCAGCAGAACGCCGCCCCCGCGCTTTTTTATTTTTTCAGCAGCAATAATACCACCGTAGTAGACCGACTTTACATTGATGTCCATCACCAGCTGCCAGACCTCATCAGGGGTATCGATAATTTTATACTGGGGACAAACGGCAGCATTACTGACCCAGATGTCAATACCGCCAAGCTTTGCTTCCACTTTATCGGCAAATGAAAAGATGCTGGCTTTTTTGGAAACATCGGCAGCTTCACCGAATACGCTGAAGCCGGCTTCGTGAAGATAATCGACGGCGGCGCCGACGTTGGTTTTATTCCTGCTGCAAATCGCGATTTGGGCCCCCGCGCGGGCAAACGTTTCAGCGATTTTCAATCCGATACCCGCGGTACCGCCGGTAATGACTGCAATTTTATTCGTTAAATGGATATTCATGGTATTGTGTTCTAATGTTGTTTTTGATAACGATCAGTGGTCACCCATCGGTTAAAAGGGGGACTTTTTTTTACGACTTTTTCCCGATTGCTAAATTGACATTCTCGTAAAAAGTCAAAATTCTCGAATTTTGATCATATAACCTATTGAAATTATTAAGTGTGAAATTTTATTTTTGTGGTTTTTGTGTCTTTTTGCGGCCACATCAAATTTGTTGCTGCGAAGATCTGTGTCAATCATATAGCTTGAAGCCGTCTACACCGACATCAAACACTTCTATCGTTCCGATCTCATCTTCGGTGACATAGATGCGGTTGTCACCGGGCAAACCGAAAGCCAGATTGGTTGGAAAAGCGCCATCTGTTTTTATCCTTTCAGAAACCTCACCCGCAGCGTCCAATATCGTCACATCGCCCTGGCCGAAGACCGTTACGTATAGCCTTGCGTCTGCTCCGAATTTCATACCGTCCGGGCCTTTGATGCCTTCAGGTGCGTCGGGTGCGATAACATTGCCGAAATCCTGTCGCTTGCCGCTAACCCGGCCCTCTCGCCATTCATATTTGAAAATCATGCCGGTTATGGTTTCATTGACATATAAGTTATTGTCAGGTCCGAAAGCGATTCCGTTGGTGAAGCGAATTCCGCTATCTATTTTCTCGATTTCATGGGTTGCCGGATTTATTTTATACACCCGGCCGTCGATGGAGACATCCATATAATCGGCTCGAACCTGCCCGCCGGGAGCAAACTCTTCGAAAAGGATGCCGGAGTCGGTCAAATACAACATCCCGTCAGGTCCAAAAGCCAAGTCGTTGGGGAACAGAAACGGTTCATCGCCGCAGGATGTCAATACTTCCTCCACCTGGCCGTCCAGAGTAACCTTAAGCAGTGAGGGGGTCAACGATTCGGCGGCCCAGATGAATCCGTTGCGATCAACGGCCAGTCCGTTTGGACGACCGGTTTTGACGACAATACGCTTATCCTTGCCGTCTTGGCTTATCCGGGTTATGCAGCCCCGGTCGGGACCCATTTCGACAACCAACCAACTACCATCCCTGAGGGCGACCGGGCCCTCCGGAATGCTAAGACCAGTGGAAAATAGCATGATATCCTCCTTAGCTGATTAACAATTACCTTGGTGCTCTATATATGGGCTGTTTGCCCTCCGTCCGCTGCAATGAGGGCGCCGGTGATATAGGAAGCCTCATCCGATGCGAGAAACAGAACCACTTTTGCAAGTTCCTCCGGTTGTCCCAGACGTCCAATGGGGAAACTTTCACCGAATTTCATGACTTCCTCGGGGGAAGAAAAAAATGACCTCAGCATCGGCGTATCAGTGGGGCCCGGACATATCGCATTGACGCGAATATTTTCCCGGATGTGATCCAGGGCCATGGCTTTCGTCAACATGGCCACGCCGCCCTTCGATGATACATAGGCGGCCGCATTTTCGATTGCATCATGGGCGCCGGTGGAGGATGAAGCATTGATAATGGAGCCCCCTCCGCGCTTAATCATATGGGGCAGCACGGCCCTGCTGCACAGATACACCCCTGTCAGGTTTACACTGATGACACGGCTCCAGTCTTTCTCCGTCAAGTCCAACACCGACCCGGGCAGAAGAATACCCGCATTGTTGAACAAAATGTCGATGCCTCCAAAGTAATCTAGGGTTTTCTGAACCATATCGGCAACCATCCCGGCTTTTGAGATATCAACTTCAACCGATAGTGCCTTGGCCCCTGAGGTTTTTATGTCGTTAACCACTTGTGCGGCATTCTCGGCATTATAATCGGCAACGACGATACCGGCGCCCCGCCGGGCGAACAATTCAGCCGCAGCCCGTCCAATTCCGGAACCACCGCCTGTAATAATGACTACCTTATTATTGAATTTCATCGGATCCGTCCTGTGCCTGCAGCAGGCTCCTTAAAAAATCTCGCGACTTTATCGCTGCCGGCCCGGGATCTCCTTCAGGTGCAAGGACTACGGAACCGGTTTCCGGCATATGGGTTTCCCGCAAGGTTTTAATGATTTTAGGCCAATCCAGTTGATTTTTTGCATCGATTACCCCCGGCGGCCAACGGCTGGGATCGTAAAGGTGAATATGTGTTGCCTGACCGCGGGTGACTTTAATTCCTTCTTCAATTGTTTTTTCGGCACCTATCAGCTGATGCGTGTCCAGGTGGACGCTTAAATTGGGGCTGTTGATGCGATCCACCCATTCCATTATCTGGGCGTTGGTATTAAGGTAGCTGGTTATGTCCGGCTCAGCTGCCTCCAGCATGATTACGACGCCGGTCGATTCCGCATGTTTTGTCAATTCACGGAACACTCCGTCGGCCACGTTGTCATTTTCCTCTTTGGTCGCATTGGGGATGCCTTTACCACGGGCAATCCCCAAGGCCGTCCGGGCATTAAAATGTGCAGCAAAATCAACCATGCGCTTGAATGCATCAACTGATCGGCGTCGTATTTTTTCATTTTCGTGGATCAGAGCCAGGTCCTGCACGGCAAAGCGGCCCGAATTAACGATATACAACCCAATGCCGGCATCATCAACCATCTGTTTAAAGTGAATCGGATCGGGAATGTTTTCCGGATCCGGCAAAAATTCCAATCCGTCGTAACCCCAGTCCACGGTACGTTGGACAAGTTCCTGCGGGGTACCGGCTAAGACCTTGACGATGAATCCCAGATCTACCACTTCAGGGGTCGATGAAAATAAACATAATTTTAAATTTTCCATGTTTCCTCCTTATCCATCAATTGTGATTACCCGAAAATTGTTGACAACCGACATCTCAGCAAGGTGATACCAAAATCTTTACATTTGCTTCTTTGTGTTTGATCAGGGTCTTAAAGCCCTTTTCAAGAATGTCATCCAGCTTGATGCGGCCGGTAATCAGGGGTTCGCCATTAAACCTTCCATCCGCCATCATTTGAATTGCCTCATCAAAAACACCGTATCCTCCCATACTGCCGGTCACCGTTTTTTCGCCGTAGACCAGATCCGTGTAATTCAGCAGGGCCGGTTTTTCGAAAACTCCCATCACAACCACCCGACCCATGCGGCGGGCTACCTGACCGGCTAAAATTCCGGTCGCCTCCACGCCGGCACATTCGATAACGACATCAGCTCCAGCGCCATCGGTTAGGTCTTCAATGGCTTCCCGGGGATCCTGTTTTACAGGATCAATCAGCGCGGATGCTCCGGTTTGAAGGGCAAGCTCCTGACGCCTGGCTGCGGTTTCGAAAACTACCACCTGCCCGGCACCGGCTATTTTCGCAGCCTGGAAAGCCATCAGACCGATTGCACCCGCACCGACAACGGCGACGGTTTCTCCAGGTTTTACGTTGGCTTTTTTTACGGCCCGTACAGTGGCGGCGAAGGGTTCCACCAATGCACCAATCTCGTATGACACCTCAGGCGGCAGCCGGTAGCACATGTAGTCGTGCACATTAACAAACTGCGTAAACCCCCCGCCACTCCACGAGATCCCCAAAAAGGCGATAGTCGGACACAATCCCATCAAGCCGGAACGGCAGTATTCACATTCCTGACAACCGATGATGGGACATAAAGCGACCCTGTCGCCGACTGCCACCCGACTCACGCCTGGCCCAACCTCGACCACATTTCCCGACATTTCATGCCCGAGTATGATTGGGGATTTGGCTGCGGTCATTGGATGAGGTTCTGCGGCTGGGATGTACAGCGGGCCGGCCATATATTCGTGAAGATCAGTGCCGCAGATACCGCACCACTTGACTTCAATTTTGACCTGGCCCTCCGGCGGGGGAGGTGGCTCGGGGTATTCCTCGACTCTGACGTCTCTGCAAGCATGCCAAACTGCTGCTTTCATGCTGATCCTCCTATGTTTGAATTTGTACTGAATCTGATAACCGCTAAATTATCTTTTTTAAATGTTGAACAAATTCTTTGTCAAGCGCAAAGTGTCGACCTGCTGAATAGGCTGGCGTCTGAGTTCCCATAGCACCCCGGACCAGTTCAACGCACCTTCATTAGGGCATCCCGGTTGAAAGCCACGGCCAACAGGATGACAAGCCCCTGAACCAACAATCGTCCCGACTGGGGGAATCCGATCACATTGAGAAAGGTCATCAGCATGGTCATTACAAGCCAGCCTAAAATAGTTGTTACAATACTGCCGCGCCCGCCACCGATCGCAGCCCCGCCGACAATGACCATCGCGATGGCTTCAAGTTCCATACCGGCGCCCATGGTAGAATCCCAGACCCGGAAAGTGGTTACCATCAGCAAGGTGCCCACGGTGGTAAACAGAGAGCTGAGCACAAACGTAAGGATGCGGATCCGGTCAACCGCAACCCCCATGAGATGGCAGGTCCTGTCATTACCGCCCACCGTCGGAACCGTCCGGCCCAGGCCGGTGCGCTTTAGAAAAAATTGGGAAAACCCGGCTACCAGGACCAATATCCAGATTAGATAGGGTATGCCAAGCAGTGTCCCCAATCCGAAATCACGGAATTCATCCGGAAACCCTCCTTTGGGAATACCACCCGTATATACCAGGGCCACTCCCTGAAGCAAAATCATCATTCCCAGGGTTGCCAGAAATGACGGCACCTTTAGTTTGGTTACCACCAATCCGTTGACCAGACCGATTGCGGTGCCGACGGCAAGGCAAAAGAGTACGGCCGACAGGATATTGCCGGATTTGGCAGCCATTTCACCTGAAGCCAGAGCTGCGATCAGGCTAACCGTTGAGCCTATGGAAAGGTCGAAACCGCCGACCAGAATGACAAAGGTTTCACCCATGGCCATCATAGCGCCGGGAGTGGCCTGCCGAATCAGGTAGGCGATGTTGTTAGGCATCAGGATATACGGCGAGACGGTGGCCGTGGCTGCAATCAAAATAATGAGCGCCCACCAGGCCAGAGGTATCTTTTTTACAATTGATGTTATTCTTTTCAACGGCAAATTACTTTTAATTTCTGCTGAATCGGCAAAGGCTTTTTCCTGGGCAGCCATAGTTCTATTTCCCAAAATCCCTGCTCCTTATGGTGTGGACTCCGACCGCGGCGATAATGATGGCACCGCGAATGATAAGCTGGATGGTGGTCGTCAAATTCAGGTGATTGAATGCATTTGACAGCGTCGTCAACAGCATGACGCCGCCCAAAGTGCCCCAGAGCGACCCCCGGCCTCCGAAAAGGCTTGTGCCTGCTATACAGACGGCCGCAATTGATTCCAGTTCAACACCGACACCCGAGTAGGGATCTCCGGTGCCCATGCGAGCCGAGTAATAGAAGCCGGTTATGACTGCCATTACAGAGCAAATAACGTGGGTGGCCACTCGCATGCGCACCGTTTTAACTCCACTGAGCCTGGCCGAGTCCAGACCCCCGCCCAAAGCATAAACGTGTAGGCCGAAGCGGGTTTTAGTTAAAACAATTAAGCCGAGGGCAAAGAAAAATGCGAGCAGCAGGGCCGGCACCGGTATGGGCCCAATCTTGCCGTAACCCAGCCATTTAACCGCCGGGGTTATTTTGCCGTACGGACCGGTATAGTACATCAGGGCTGCGCCTTGGGCCATCGCCATCATTGCCAAAGTCGTGACAAACGGGTTAATGCGCGCCTTGGCTATTAATAGGCCGTTAACAAGACCGATGACAACTCCGACCCCCAAAGTTAGAGATAGGGCCGGCAGCAGCATCTCGGCCCGGCCGTATAACGTTCCGGAGAAAAGAAGATTCGACAGACTGATTACCGACCCTACCGAAAGGTCGAAGGTGCCGGCCAGGATGCAAAAGGTCTGACCGATGGCGACTACACCTAAGCTAGCCATATGGTGCAGGATGGTTAGAATGTTTTCAACGCTGAAAACATCAGGTTCAACTAATCCGGCCAAAAAAAATGTGAGCAAAACGGATACATATACGGTCAGTACTCCGGTGTTGTTTTTAATGGCCTTTCCGATATCAAAACCGGATAGGGTCGGGCCGCTGGTGTTTGTCATATTCAATGTAATAATTCCCCTTATTTATTCAAACAGCGGCTGCACGTTCCAGCGGATGTCCTTCCGAATCCAGAGCACACCCGGTAGCAGCCAGCAAAACGGCTTTCTCACCGGCCTTGTTCCAGGCCAGGTTCGCTTCTACCCTGCCCCGATGAAGGACCAGAATTCGATCGCATAATCCTAAAACTTCTTCCATATCCGAGGAAACGACGATAACGATCACACCCTGTTCAACTAACTCGCGCAAAAGTTTGTATATCGCCACCTTGGATTCAACATCCACCCCCCGCGTGGGTTCGTCCACAATCAGGACCCTGCATTCGGTCAACAGCCACTTGGCCAAAATTACCTTTTGCTGATTTCCCCCCGACATGGACTCGGCATCAATCGTGAGGTTTGCCGCTTTAATATCCAGTTTTCGGACCATGGATTTTGCCGCGCGATGTTCCTGCTTGAGATTCAATATGCCGTGGATGCGCCGGCGTATCCTTGAGGGAATCGTCATATTCTCAAAAACGGAGGATGTTAAAATCAAACCCTCTTTACGACGATCTTTAGTGACCAGACCAAAACCGGACATGAGCGCGTTTGCCGGAGATTTGAACTCCAGCTGCATGCCATCCAGCTTGATTTGACCGGCCAGCCGACGATTCACGCCAAAGATCCCCCGCGCAAGCTCCGTAGCCCCACAACCCTCCAAACCGGTGATTCCGAATATTTCTCCGGCGTTGACGTCAAAGGAAACCGGTTGACTCATCGCTGTAGACTGAAAATCCACCACCGAAAAGGATGTTTCTTTGGAATCTGCCGTTGCATGGTGAGGGAAGAATTCGACAATCGAACGTCCGACCATCTTTTCAACCAGATCACTGCGATTAATTTCTTCCAAGGGGACGGTGGACAGCATGCAGCCGTCTTTCATGAGGCTGGCACGATCACAAATTTCAAAAATTTCTTCAAGACGATGAGAAATGTAAATAATCGTTACACCGGCGATCCGGAGTTCACGCACCGTATCGAACAGTTTCTGGACATCCGGCAGGGGTAGGGCGGCCGTGGGCTCGTCCATGATAATAATTTCGGCATGGACCGACAGGGCTTTGGCAATTTCTACCAGCTGGAGCTGATTGATCGACAGGTCCCGTATATAGTCCTGAGGTTTTATATCGGTAACGTTAAGACGTTTTAGAGCTGACCAGGCACCCTCAAACATTTTGCTATAATCGAGAAATCCCCATTTTCGTTTTGGCTCCCGCCCCAAGAAAATATTTTGAGCCACGGTAAGATCAGGAATTAGATTGAACTCCTGGTGGATGATACTGATGCCGGCATGGGTGGCTTTGAGCGGACTTGAAGGTTTAAAGGGGCGGCCATTGAAATAAATGTCACCTCTGTCTGCAAAATACACTCCTCCCAGGATTTTAATCAGGGTTGATTTGCCGGCACCATTGTGACCGATGAGCGCATGAACCTCGCCGCGGCGACATGAAAAATCGACCCCTTTTAAGGCCTGCACGCCAGGAAATGATTTGTGAACCTGTTTCATTGAAAGTAAGTTGTCCTCCACCATCATCTCCTTTTTTTTTACATCAACTGACAGCAAATTGAAGACAAAGGCCGGGTTAAATAACCTCCCGACCCTTGCCGATGTCGGAATGCTATTAGGTCAGCTTTTCCTGTAGCTTAAAGACCTTCATAAGCCAGTCTTCCGGTACTTCGGTGCTGAGCCAGAAGGCATCCGGCATTTTAGGTTTGAACCATTTAGACCGGTTCTCAGGTGTGATAATCAACAGCGGTATCCACCAGATCTCCGGGGTGGGTTCTCCTTTAAGAATCAATTCAGTAGCTTTAACACCCGTCCTCCCGCAGTATACAGGCCAACTGCCGGAAACGGACTTAACCTTGTATTTGTCACACAGTTTGAACCAGCCGTTGATGTCGTCACCGGTGATAATCGGAATCGGAAGGCCTCTTTCACGAAAAACATCAAGGTAAGGGGCCGCCAGCCAGCCTACATCGCAGAAAACCGCATCAATCTTGGGGTTCTTCGTGACGATATCAGAGAGCGCTTTTTTGCAGGCTGCGGCCTGCATCGTGCCGGTCGCCACTTTGCCGACGACCTTGACATTGGGATATTTCTTTATCTCTTTGGCAAAGCCATTCTGGCGTTGATCATGCTGGGGCACGCCTTCGATTGAAACAACCCATGCCAAATTTCCGCCTTTGGATCCCAACTGTTTACCGATGTATTCAGCAAAATATTTACCTACCGGCTCCTGGTTTCCCGATTGGGTTCGGCAGGTAACCTTGTCGGTGTCCACCCAGCGATCTACCGTTACGGTTGGAATACCTTTATCGTAAATTTGTTCAACGACGGGTGTCAGTGCCTCGCTGGTTACCGGATTGACCATGATCAAATCAAGGTCTTTACCCATCAGATCTTCAATATCATTGATCTGTTTTTCAGCTTTCTCACCGGCATCGGTCTGAATCCATTCAGCGATTTCAGGTGTTAGTGATTTCTGGTAATCAATGCAGGCCTGAAAGCATACCCGCCAGGAATTATTAACACCGGGGTTGGCAAAACCGATCTTCCAGGGGGGCTTGGTTTTAAACTTTGAGTTGTCCTTCATCTTGATGGGTTCAAGCATTTTGAGGCTCATAATCTCCTCGGCCGCTGCAGCGCTCGGTGGACTGAACAAATGGCTTACCTGCATGAACCACAGA
This sequence comes from Deltaproteobacteria bacterium, assembly GCA_024277475.1. Next base: position 8,282 of record JAJRVC010000404.1, on the reverse strand, counting down.
GCAACAGGTGCCGACAGCCCAAATTTTGTCGCCTTGGCGAGAAATTGACGTCGATTGATTTGTTTGGTTAAGAATTTTTTCCTTAGCTCATTCATTTCACCGCTTAGTTCTTTGTGTTCCATGGTAGCCTCCTTTAGGGTTTTTGGTTTATTAATCAGACATCAGCCTTTGGGGGAATATCCATCGGTTACTCAAATTTTGATCCCCGTATGGCTGATCCGACCACCCGGCGATACCTTTCCAGCAAAGACCCTTTCTTCAGCTGGGTGGTCGCCGGCAATTTCCAATTTTTCCGTCTTTCTTCAAGCACCTCATCGGATACCTCGAGTTCCAGTAGATTCTCTGGAATGTTAATATGAATCAGGTCGCCTTCTTCAATAAGTGCAATCGTGCCACCAAGGTAAGCCTCCGGCGTAATGTGGCCGACGCAGGCACCTTGGGTTGCACCGGAGAAACGGCCGTCGGTAATAAGAGCGACCGATTGGCCCAACCCCATCCCGATTATCGCCGAAGTCGGCAGAAGCTGCTCCCGCATGCCCGGACCGCCTTTCGGCCCTTCGTAACGAATCACAACGACATCTCCAGGATCAATTTTTTTACCGAATATGGCTTCCAGGGCCGTCTCTTCCTGATCGAATACCCGGGCCGGGCCTTTGTGAATCATCATTTCAGGAGCAACCGCCGCACTTTTTATCACGGCTCCCTCGGTGGCCAGGTTGCCGTATAAAATTGCTATGCCGCCTTTGGGATTTATGGGATTGTCGCATTTGTGAATGACGTCGTCATCCTTGATTCTACGGCCGGCAATGTTTTTACCGATGGCCCTGGTGGTTACGGTCATTGATTTCTGGTGGATTACACCCTGCTTATTGAGTTCCTGCATTAAAGCTGCAATACCGCCGGCTTCATACAGATCGCGCGGAAAATAGCGGCCCGCCGGCTTCAACAAGGTCAGGTGGGGGGTCCGGGCGGCAATTTTTGCAAAGTTATCCATAGTAAGCTCGATGCCGACCTCCTGGGCAATGGCCGGCAGGTGCAGGCAGGTATTGGTTGAGCCGCCAATCGCCATGTCAACGGTAATCGCGTTTTCGAATGCTTCAAAGGTCATTATATCCCTGGGAAGTATCTGCTTATTATGTAAATCAAGGATCAGGTGACCGGCCTGGCGCGCCAGGCCCATTCGCCGGCCGAAAGTTGCCGGAGTCAGTGCCCCGTCGGTCATGGTCATGCCGATCGCCTCGGTGAGCATGTTCATACAGTTAGCGGTTCCCATAAGGGCACAGGCCCCGGAACCGATGTTGGCCACCTGTTCGAAGTCTTCCAGGTCGGCATTGCTCATCTTTCCGCGCTCCACCAGTCCTTCGGCTTCAATTAAGTCGGTGTAGCACACCCGGTCTCCTTTGAAACATCCGTTATCCATTGGCCCGCCGGTGATGATGATGGCCGGGATATTGAGACGGCCCGCAGCCATCAGCATGCCGGGGGTTACTTTGTCGCAATTCGATAGCAGCACCATGGCATCAAAGGCATGGGCATCGATCATTAACTCGATCGAATCGGCGATCATCTCCCGGCTGACCATTGGCATTCTCATCCCTTTATGGCCGGTGGCCAGACCGTCACAGACAGCAATGCAGGGAAACTCAAGGGGGGTGCCGCCGGCTTCGGCAATACCCAGTTTAATCGCCTGGCACAACGGTTGCAGGTGCACGTGTCCCGGCATCAATTCATTAAACGAGTTGACCACTGCAATCAGGGGTTTTTTCAGGTGCTTTGGATGCCAGCCCATTGAGTAAAATAGCGAACGGTGAGTCGCTCGATCCAACCCCTCGGTCATGATGGAGTGGCGATATGGGCCTCGTTTCTTTTCATTATCGGACATCATTCATTCCTCCTGTTTCTGGTTGGTCAAAAAGGAAAGAGCTCTTTGATTTGGTCGTTCCCGGAGAACCCGTGTTCAGGCGTAGGATAGTCTCCTGAGTGGACCTCCGCGGCAAACGCATTAAAGCCGGCTATGATTTCGGGCGCTATCATTTTGTACTGTTTGACAAATTTGGGAACAAATCTATCGAAAATCCCGAGAATGTCATAGGCATTCAAATTCTGACCATCGACATGGGGTCCGGCCCCGCAGCCGATGGTTACAGCCTGCACCGATTCGGTGATGACTTTGGCTACGCCGCTAGGTATGCATTCTAATACAATGGCAAAGGCTCCGGCTTCGTCCAATGCTCGGGCGTCTTGGATGAGTTGATCGGCCTCTTCCCTGGTTTTGCCCTGGACTTTAAAGCCGCCTAAGGCCGATGCACTTTGGGGCGTCAGGCCGATGTGGCCGATCACGGCTATCCCGGCCTTGACAATCTTATTTACATAAGGAGCAAAGAATTCACCGCCTTCCATTTTGACGCAGTCGGCCGCCCCCTCTTTTAGGATTTTTCCGGCACTAGCCAGAGCTTGATCCGGATTAAGCTGGTAGCTCATAAAAGGCATATCACCGACCACCAGTGTGTTGAGCGCACCCTTTCGGACAGCTTTGACATGATATATGATTTCATCCAGAGTAACCGGGTTTGTATGTTCATTTCCCTGAATCACCATTCCCAGTGAATCACCCACCAGAATGAGCTCCGCGCCGGAACGATCCACAAGGCGGGCGAACGGATAATCGTAAACCGTGATCATGGTGACTTTTTCTTTTTTCTCTTTTTTTTCACGGAATGAGGGAATGGTCGTCTTTTTCTTCTCGGTTTGGTTCATATTTTCTCCTTTAATCCGAAGACCTCAATCGCGGTGGTTGACAAAAATGTTTCCTGTTCATTTTGGGTTAGCCCCACGGTCTGAATTTTTGCCAGTTCAGTTCCGGTATTGTCAGCGTGGTCGCTCCCCAGCATAAAGCGAGGACCAAAGACATGGCACCACTCCTTTAAAATAAAACCGGGCGACCAGGATGTATCCCCATAAACATTGGAGCAAAGCTGGAGTGCGGTAGCCGCTTCATTGGCAAATATGATTTGGCCGCAGTGCGCCATGATGATTTTTAAGTCATCATATTCTTTTGCTAATTTAATTAAATTGACGGGTCCTGCGAATGGGACACCGGCCCCTGTATGGATCATAATCGGGATCTTATATTGTTGGGCCAGATCAAATGCCATTCTGCCGGCCTTGGAACCCGGATTGACGCCGCTGGCCATCGGATGCAGTTTAATGCCTACAAATCCTAGCTCTTCAATGCAGCGGCGAATTTCTGTTTGGTATTCTGCCGGCGGCAGATGAGGCGAGGGATTGGCCATACCGAAAAATTTACCGGGATACTCCCGGCATAAGCTGTATATGTCATCGTGCTGCTTCTTAACCTGACCCAGCGTATGACAGGTTCCCGGCTGCACGATCTGAACATCGATAGAATAAGTCTGCATCTTATCAATAAGTTCCGCGCGGGTAAAATCCTCATCAAAAGTATAATCCCAGCCAAAGTGGACATGTACATCAATAATCATAATGAGACTCCTTATATCACCGGCCGTGCCAGCGCCGCCTCATCTTTTTTCACAGACAGGTATCCCAGTCTTTCAGAAATGCGGCGCGCAGTTTCTTTAACCAGATCGCCAAATTTGGTTTGGATTGCATCCGTCATGCGTTGAGACGGACCCGAAATACTGATTGAAGCGACTACACGACCCGCACTGTCAAATATTGGGGCTGCTATACAGCGAAGACCGATTTCCATTTCTTCTCTATCGTACGACAAGCCGTTTTCTCTTATCCGGGACAATTCTTTCATTAAACTATCACGGTTGGTAATCGTATTTGGAGTAAAACGATCAAGCTCCTCATCACCCGTAACGTTTTCAATTTCTTTGATAGACATGCCGCTCATAAGCGCTTTGCCTACACCCGTGCTATGCAGAGGCATTCTTTGCCCGATAAAGGTTACCATGCGTATGGATTGAGGAGAATCTATTTTGTCGAGGTAATAACACTGCGACTCATTAACGACGCAAAGGTGAGTGGTCTCTTGTGTTTGTTGGCACAGGCGGGTTAAATAGGGATGGGCTATCGATCGCAGGTCACTGCTCTGGTTTGCGATTGTACCCAGATGCAAAATTTGAGGACCCAGCTGATATACACCTTTATTCGGGTAAACCCTTTCAAGGAAGCCTTCTTTTTCAAGAGTAGTGACCAAGCGTTGGATAGAGCTTTTGTGATATCCAAGAGAGGTGATCATATCAGTGACACTCCAGTTTTTTTTTTCAGAGAATAGCTTCAATAACCGGAGTGCCTTTACCAAAGATTTGAATTTGGTTCTTGTAGCTTCTTGTTGTTGCATGCAATCAAGCTCCTTGATCGAGAGCTTGATACCCCATATCAAGCGCATTCAAGTTTAAACCTAATTTGGCTGGCGGGAGCACTTCTTCCAGCTCTTTTTCAATGGACGATTTGCTAATGGGAATAACCTTAGAAGCCGACAGGGCTCCCAGCATAACGATGTTGGCCATTATAGGAGATTTTAAATTTAGTGCCAAATCAGTGGCCGGAATAAACCATGCCCGATTTGAAAGGTTTATAATTGATTCCTTTAAGCTGGCAATTTCCGGATAAACCTGCGTCCCTGATAAAACATCTACCGGATGGACGGAGGCCGTATTTGATAATACTTTCACGTTGGGATTTGCTAATTTTTCAATTGACCGCAGTGTCTCCATTAATTCAAGACCAACTATCAAATTCGCCTGCCCCTGAGGAATTAAAGGACCGTAAACCTTTGTTTTTGAAACTCTCAGACTGCTGAAGACACCCCCGCCACGCTGCGCTGCGCCAAACGTTTCTCCAATTGATACGATGTAATCTTGATCGGATAATAAGCGACCGATTAACCGGGACATTAATATGTTTCCTTGACCACCGACTCCACAAATAACTAAATTGAATGGGTCGTTTAAATTATTCATCCGATACTCTCCTCTACGATAATGGCGTTGAATGGACATATCTCTCTGCAGGCGCCACAACCACAACAAAGATCCTCACGAATGCCTGTTTTTTTTGTCTTGTCATTCAGCATTAGGGCCGGGCAGCGAAATTGCTGTCTGCAGATTCCACAATCTTCTCCTCTACATTTCTCTGTGTCTATTGTGACTCTAAAGGGGTATTTTTTTTCAATTTTATTTCTGAGCAGTTCACACGGTTTTCTCATAATTAGAACTTGAACGCCGGTCTCGAACTTCAATAAATCACGAATGACTCGAATGCCGTTTTTAACATTAAAGGGATCTGCTATGGTTACCTTGCAACCGATTGATCTGCACAGCGCTTCTATCGGTACCGGTGTTGCCGGTTCTCCAATAGCATTTGACCCTGTCCCCGGATGGGATTGGAAGCCGGTCATGGCGGTTGCCTGGTTATCCAAAATAATTTGAAGCATATTGGAGCCGTTGTATACGGCATTAATCAACGCTGGAATTGTTGAATGAAAAAATGTAGAATCACCGCAAATAGAGATCACAGGCTGTTTATATCCAAACTGTGATAGCTGTCCCAAGCCGGATGCCAGCCCGGCACCGGAGCCCATTGCGTGGAGAAGGTTTATCTGTTTTTTTCCACCAGGGAAGACATCCAGGGTATAGCAACCGATATCACCGGTTAGATAGGCGTTGCGGCCATCTTTTTTAATTGCCTTTTCGATGGCCCAGAAGGTCGCACGGTGGGGGCAACCGGCACACCAGGCCAACCCCCTGACCCTGAGTAAAGGATTGGCTTCAGAAGTTAGCTTGGCAACGTAGGTTTCCGGACGGGGCTCATATTCCAATTCGAAAATACGGGTTAATGCGGATGTGATTCGATCCGGGGTGATTTCACCGTAGGCAGGTATGTGGCCCGATTCTTTGCCAAAGATATTTTTGTTGTTTTTCCCAGCGTCTGCAAGCGCTTCTTTTACTAGATTCTCAAGAAACGGATCGACCTCTTCAGCTATTAAGATATTATCGGATTTATCGAGCTGTTTTACAACCATATTTCTGGGAAATGGCCACTGGGTAACGATCTTAAGAATTCCTACTCTGGCATCGAGATTGAGCAGTTCAATGGCATCCTGGGTGCATAAAAATCCACTCCCACTGCAGACTACAACAAGTTCAGGCTTTTCAGGTCCGAAATACTCATTATAAGCACATGTTTCAAAACGATCTTTAATTTGGTTGAGTCGCTCAAGGACCAGCGCATGCTTGGGCCGAGCTAAATATGGGCTAATGCAGACAGTATTATCTGTTTGAGCCTGTTTTTCGTTCTTTTTTATGTCTCGCAGTTCGACCATGTTACTTGCATGAGACAGGCGGGTATAGCTTCGTAAGAAAAAATGGCAGTCGAACTCTTCCGATAAATCCAGTGCCCATGACATCATCTTTTTTGCTTCGGGAATACTGCTTGGCTCAATCAAAGGTGCATAACTGAACCTGGCAAGCCAGCGAGAATCCGTCTCGTCACCACTTGAGTGAGCATCAGGGTCGTCACACACAATCACGACCATTGAGCCCTGGTTTTGGCCCAATCCGGTCATACTTAGATGAGACAAAAAATCAAGGGCAACACTGAGCCCGGCATTTTTCATACCAACGATGGATTTTAACCCCGCGAAAGCCGCTGCCGCCGATCCTTCGGCGGCAACTTTTTCATTGGCGGACCATTCTACATGAATGTTGGCTTCTTTTGCATGCTTTGTCAGAGTTTGAATGATTTCAGAGGAAGGTGTCCCAGGATAGCCGGCCGCGAAATTAACACCCGATTCCAGTGCTGCTCTTGCGATAGCTTCGTTGCCCAGCAAAAATTTTTGTTTTTTCTTTGAGCGCTCATTTGCCATAATTGTTCTCCGTCATAGAAACAACCTAAAACATAAATTGTGCTTTATGTCGTTATAAATTAACAAAACTAAAGTTATGAGATAAAAATGATTTTGGTTCGTATGGTGAACCTTAAATTTGCGATGTAAATCTGTTATCAATTTCGGGATGACTTTGTCAAGAAAAATTTGACATACGAATTGTATTATCGCATTGTGAACCCTATTTCTTGATTAAATATCAGAATGCTTTCAATCCATGCCAAAGCCGAGTTAGGTATTTGACGCTGCCTGGAACAAAATTCTTTGCTTCTCACCATCGGGTGCGTTATGGCAGCCTTTTTTGTCGGTTAGCGGATGAAGTTTAAAAGCTGCTGAATTTTTCAGCAAAAGGCGGCATAAAATTTCTGAGACATTAAAGTAATGGGTATGCGAGGACAGATTTTAATGAAGAGACCTCAAGTATTGTACAAATGAGGAAAATTGCTGAGTAAAAGATGAATTGCGACTAGTACCCCACCGCCTGACCATCTTTTCTCGGGTCGGAGGCGGCACAGTAGCCTTTTTCCAGACGATGAATTATCTGGGAACCTCCAAACATATGTGTCGGCGGATCTTTGATGAGGGTGTGACCGCGTCGTTCCAACTCGCTGACTACCCGGGGTGAAAATCCGGCTTCCAGAGCGATGTTGAAATTCTCATCCACATGCCAGCGGGGTGCGTCACAGGCCGTCTGGGGATTTTGTGCATAGGCAAAAATCCGAACCATCATCTGTACGTGCCCCTGGGGCTGCATACTGCCGCCCATGACCCCGAAACTTATCAGCGGCTGGTTGTCCCGCGTCACAAAGCCCGGGATAATAGTGTGATAAGGACGTTTGCCGCCGGCAACGCAGTTCGGATGGCCTTGCTTGAGAACAAATCCGAGGCCGCGATTTTGCATACTGATGCCGGTGCCCGGAATCACAATGCCTGATCCGAAACCCATATAGTTGGATTGGATAAAGGAGACCATCATGCCGTTTTCATCGGCGGCCGTCAGGTAGACGGTCCCATGGTCGGCAGGGATCTTCGATTCAGGTCGGCCGGCCCGGTCCATGGAAATTTCTCCGGCCCGACGGTTTAAAAAAGCAGTCGTTAATAATTCTGACGGGGCGACTTCCATGAAGCGGCTGTCGGCAATATGCCGGTAAGCTTCAGCAAAAGCAATTTTCATGGCTTCGATCTGCAGGTGGGTGCTGTCGGCGGAATCCACCGGATAGCGGGTAATATCAAAATCGCGCAGGATTCCCAGAGCAATGAGGGCCGCAAGCCCCTGACCGTTTGGCGGAATTTCGTGAAGATGCACCCCGCGAAATTCAATCGAAATGGGCCGCACCCATTCGGAGCGGTGCTCTGCCAGATCTTCGAGGGTCATGGTGCCGCCGTTTGATTTGGCGCAATGGAC
>JAJRVC010000403.1 GCA_024277475.1 Deltaproteobacteria bacterium | reverse complement strand
TAACAGGTTCAATGCAGTTACCTCCGGAATGAAGTGTCATATGGCTTGTTTTATACCTCATCCGGAGGCGTTTGTCCATAATTTCTTGCAAGTAATTGATATTATTTTATGGATAGGGCAGAATAAAAACACCCTGAAATGCCTTGGTCTTAACCCGGCACTATGGTATTAATGGAATTCAAATGTAACCCGTAAAGATTTACTAAACAACTCAGGGGGGGTATAGACGCTAAATCAGCGACCACCAGCAAAGGTGGCCCCGGCCCCCTCCAGGAGCTAGCCTCATACCCCCAGCTCTGCTGGCGGCCGCTGATTTCAATACCATCGGAGGCAGGAATATGACCACATTACCGGAAAAAATCGGAACCTTAACGGGTGCCGACGGTGTCAAGATCTTTTATCGGCAGTATCCGGCTGAAGCTGAACGGGCCCGTATGGTGATCGCCCACGGTCTGGGGGAGCACTCCGGCCGTTACGGAAACGTGGTCGAGCGGTTGCTGCCGCAAGGCATCAGTGCCTGGGTGCCGGATCATCGGGGGCATGGTCAAAGTGAGGGCAAACGCGGACATGTTTTAAATTTTGATCAATATCTTTCAGACCTTAGATTATCGGTTGAGCTGGCAGGAGTGGATCGTCCTGCAGGCATGAAATGTTTTCTGCTGGGCCACAGTATGGGCGGTTTGATTGCCTTGCATTTTGCCCAGAAGTTCCCGCAAATTATTGATGGTGTGATAGCCTCATCGCCCGCTCTCGGGATGGCAATCGAAATTCCCGGTGTTAAAAAGGTACTGGGGTCGTTTATGTCGTCCATCTGGCCGGGACTGACTATGGGCAATGAACTGGATGCCACAAAAATCAGTCACGATCCGAAGGTGATCCGTGCCTATGAATCCGATCCCCTGGTACACGACCGGGTCAGCGCCCGTTTTTTCACCGAATTTTTAGCGGCCATGGAAACGGTTCATAAGCGGGCTTCAAGCTTGAAGGTTCCGACATTGCTGCAGGTGGCTGGAGACGATCACCTGGTGAATGCTCAGTCCTCTGTTCAGTTTTTTGAAAAACTGGACCTCGAGGACAAAACCCTGTATGTCTATGATGGACGATATCACGAAATTTATAATGAAGAAGAAGATCTGCGAAGACAAGTGCTCAAGGATCTGGAAGATTGGTTGGTGAAGCATCTGGGGAATGACGATTGACGAAGGGCAAATGAAGAATGATCCGTCGCGGCGGAACTCTAAACATCAGGATGCTCAACCCGACCTTCGAATAAGCCGTTGCCGATGTTGGAACCAACAAGCCCGACTATTGTATTATGACTTTCTTAGCGTTCTCAGCGAACTCTACGTTGAACTATTATTATGATAGAAAGTATTCCTTTTGTGCCTTTTTGCGGCCATGTCAATTTTCACCATTCAGTCTATTTCACTCCGCTGGAAATCTTTGGCGGATTCAAGGCGATGCGCCTGGGATAGCCGGAAAAAATCCAGTCGATCCCAGAGAACTTCCGATTCTTTGCCGGCACCGTATTCCACCAGATAATTCCTTAAATATTCCATCACGGAATTGAGGTCTTCATGTTGAGCCTTCTGCTGGATAATGGCCAGGGTCGATTCAGCCAGGAGTTTCTTCGCCTGCTCCCTGTAATCCGGAGACAGGTCCAGATCTAAAATATGTTTAAGGGAATTTTGTGCCGACAGGTATTTCCCCAATTTGATTTGTTTGGAAACGGCGGATAGCGCCCATTTGACTTTTAAGGGCGTATAGGCCTGAAAATAGCCAAAATAGCCCACCAGCATAACCAGCAGTGAAACAGTACACCACAAAACCCATCCTGACTGTTTATCCTGGGAGAGCATTTTAGCATCCCGTTTTTTTTGATCCCGGGCACGGCCTGAAAGAAACGCCAGGGTCACAGAACCGATTCTTATTTGATCTCCGGTGTAAAGACGTTTTTCAGCAATTTGTTTATCATTTAGCAATAATGGGTTGGTAGTGCTTACATTTCTAACGAAAAATCCATCTTCCCGGTTTTCAATCACACAGTGTTTACGGGAAACCAAAACATCAAGCAGATTGAGATCCGCTTCAACAGAGCGTCCGATGACAAGTCTTTTTTTATCGTTGAGAGGGTAGATCTTACTCTCGCCGGAAGCTGTTGTACAGACCAGCCGAGGTCCGATCATTTTTTCCTTTGCGCGGGTCATAACCATGGTTTTTGCTTCCCGGGGAACCTCTGCGGCCACCGCACCCGAAATTTTTTCTTCCTGGTTTATATCAGTCATGGTCTTTACCTGGAGCTGGGTTGATTCAGACGGATTAACACACCAATATAAGGTTTTATCGACTTTTTTGGGCTGAACTTTAATGAGAATTTCCCCGGCAACATATTCAAAAAAATCCAGGGGTTCAAAAATTATAAATTCAGTAACAGTTCACCGCGAAGATCGCTGAGAAACTGATAATACAATCAGACAGCTGAACTTTGTGGATAATATCCTGCATTGATTGGGGGGTCCTTCAATTCATAAGCCGCCGGCATCGATCAGATTTGCATCCTTGATACATGCCCACGCGGTAACGGTAGAACCTTTTAAATTCTCATCCCGACAGGTCGGGGTGGCTTATGAATTGAGTTACACCGAAACAGGCTTGCGCCGGTTGCATCGTTGTTGTATAGATCTTGGGACATCTAAAAATTCGAATTATATGAAAACAGAACTTCCTAAAAGTTTCGAAAAGGCGCTGGTCAGCTGCATTGATTTTTTCTTCAGCCTATGGCCGCAACCATTTCCAGGCCATAACCGGCTAAAGGCATGTAAAATAGTATCTCATCGCGGCGAGCACGACAACAGCATGATTTTTGAAAATACGATCGAGGCCTTCGACCTGGCCTGCGAGAAGGGGATATGGGGTATCGAATTTGACGTCCGCTGGACAAAGGACCTTCACCCGGTGATAATCCATGATCCGGACCTCAACCGGGTATTCGGAATTGATTTAACCATCGGCGAAGTGACCCGAAACGAGCTGAAATCACGGTGCCCAGCGGTTCCATCCCTTGCAGAGGTGATCAAAAGATTTGGCAAAAAATTGCATTTTATGATCGAAATAAAAGCCGAAAACTATCCGGATCCCGAACAACAAAATGATATTTTCAAGGATCATTTTTCTTCCCTTGAGCCGCGAACGGACTACCATTTGATGTCCCTGACGCCACAGATGCTCGATCTGATCACCTTTGTGCCTGCTTCCACTTTAATCCCCATTGCAACCCTGAATCTATCCCAACTCAGTGAGTTGGCTTTGGAAAAAAATTACTGCGGAGTCACCGGGCACTATCTCTTACTAAATAATGCAAAATTAGCAAAGCACCGCCAAAAGGGACAACAGGTGGGTACCGGATATCCTGCATCAAAAAACTGCCTGTTCCGGGAAGTCAACCGGGGTGTCGAGTGGGTCTTTTCCAATAATGCCGGAACACTGCAGAAGATCGCAAATGTTTAGCAAAAAACTTAAAAAAATTAAATCCTGTGCGGATACTCTGGCATCAAATTATTTCCCAGCGGTGCGCAAAGCGGTTTTACTTATTGTAATACCTGCCTTTTTTATCGTAATTATCTATTTTTTTAGCGTTCTCACAGAAATTGTCACGGGAAGAACTAACCGCCCTATCCTCGAATATGAAATCCGGCTCGCTTCCATCAAGAAAGACCTGCCGGTTAATGCTGCGGTCAACTATGTATCCAACTCAAAAGAACCGGACGATTTGATCAATACGGAGTATGTTTTGATACCGATTCGCACTGTAGAGGGTCTTGAGCCGAGGCATGACTTTTTAGTCTTTCAGAATTTTAATACAGCTGAACCGCCTGAATTTAAAGGGTATACCCTAAAAAAAGACTATGGCAACGGTGTGATGTTATTTAAAAGGGACAAGTGATCAATGGGGCTGCCGGCTTTTATTTCTCCTTTTCTTATCGGCTCTTCAATCATGGTCATACTGTTTCCAAAGTATAGATTTCGGGGAGTCTGGTCGGTTCTGACAATTAGTTTGGGAGCCGGTCTAGGGCTGGGGATAACCTCTTCCATGATATTTTTGTGGTTGGCCTTGATAGGTCCCCCCGACAGCTATTACTTTGCAGCTGAGTTGAGTCTGGCAGCAATTCTAGCTCTTTTTGCCTTTTACCGTATTCATCATCCGGCATACAGCACTCAAGAAGATTCAGGATTAAATTGCGAAACGATTCCCGCAACGATTATATGGTTAAGGAATATTTTCCTTTTCCTGATGCTTATTTCCCTGGGCTCTTTTTTACTGAAAACATTTTTCCAAAATCCGCACGGTATGTGGGATGCCGTAGACACATGGAATTATCGGGCACGGTGGTTGTTTCGGGGCGGCCCTCACTGGTCATATGCCTTCTCGCTCAGAGCGAAGGATGGTTTGGATTACCCCCTGCTGATTACCGCCTCTGTTTTTCGTATGTGGCAGATACTCGGAAATGATTTGATCGCCGTTCCAATTTTAATTGCGGGCATTTTTACCTTTGGATCATTTCTCATTTTATTTTCTTCTCTAGCCTTGCTGCGAGGCGTAAATCAGGGTTATCTGGCCGCCATATTCCTGCTTGTATCCACTCAATTTTTAAAAATCGGCACTTATCAATATGCTGATGTTCCGCTGGCTTTCTTTATACTGAGCACTGTTATCCTTTTCAGCCTGAAAGATCGTTATCCGGCAATTTCATCTCCCATATTTTTTTT
>JAJRVC010000402.1 GCA_024277475.1 Deltaproteobacteria bacterium | reverse complement strand
TGCCGATCTTCCCGCGCTGGACCGAACCAAGATCATCCTGAATTTTTTATGTGATATCCGGATTCCATTGACGTTTACCGTTGAAGATTGTCGAACGATTGCTGCCATTATTAAACAAGTCGCAGATAAAACGTTTCAATAGGCGCACATTTGTTTGGGTATCTCTGAGGGCATGAACCAAATTATGCGCTACGCCCGCCATTCCACCAGGCAAACTGCGGGCAGCCCCAGGTCGTTGAGCCGTTGTTCGATGAAACCAATCAGTTGGCAGGCATCCACGGGGCACCAGGCCTGGCCAAAATGGAGACCAAAATTGAAAGTGTTAATCTGCAAGTGGAAAAGGAAAAAAAGGAGGGTTACGCCTTTTCCAAAGGAGGCAAGAGCAGCGTGTTTGGCTAACACAAATCAAGCAAAGGAAGGAGGCATCACATGAGAGGAAAGTTTTTGTCGGCAGGTATTGTGTGTCTGATAGCGTTGGGACTGATTTTGACAACATCTTTTACGGTGCAAGCGCAAACGGAATGGAAGATGGCGCTGGGCGATGCGGCCGGGGGCACCCAGTGGGCGTTGGGTGAACGTTTTGCCAAGCTGGTGGAGGCCTATACCGGCGGCAAGATCAAGCTGGCGCTTTTTCCCAATGGGCAGTTAGGTTCCGAGCAGGAGACAGTGCAGAACTGCCGTCTCGGAACGCTGGATTTTTCTGTCGCGGCGATTAACAACATCACCCCGTTTTCCCCCACCGTTGGTTTGTTTACCCTGCCGTACCTGATTTTGAGTGTAGACGAGGCGGTTACGCTCACCCAGGGTCCCATCGGTGAAGAGCTGGTGCAAAACACCATTAAATCAGCCGGCGTACGGATTTTGGGATGGTCTTACAGTGGCTTTCGGCGGCTGAGCAACTCCAAACGGCCGATCACGAAGCCGGCGGATCTGAAGGGTCTGACCATCCGGGTGCCAAAAAACGCCATCATGATTGCCGTGTACAAGTCTTGGGGGGTCAGCCCCACGCCCATGGCCTGGGATGAGGTTTTCACCGCCCTGCAGCAGAAGGTCCTCGACGGTCAGGACACACCCCTGATTACCCAGTATGTCATGAAGTTTTATGAGGTCCAGAAATACATCACCAAAATCCGCTACGTTTTTTTGCTGGAGCCGCTGGTTATCAGCGAGCAGCTTTTTCAGCGTCAAAGCCCAGAGGTTCAGAAGATTCTTTTGCGCGCCGGCAAAGAAGCCCAGGAGTTCTGCCGGCAGTTTCTCATTCTCTATGAGGACTCCATCGAAAAGGAGCTCAAGGGCAAGGGGCTGAAGATTTTAGATCCGGCCGACGGCGAGAAGGAATGGATCGACAAGGCCACCAAGGCAGTCTGGCCCAAGTTTTACAAAAGCATCGGCGGCAAGGCGAAAGTCGAAGCTGCGCTGAACGCCATAGGCCGCAAATTTCCTTTCTAAGGTCGCGTTCGGATTGAGTTATCCATGTCGGGATGGGATGGCTCCCATCGGCGGGTTTTGCGCCGCGGCAGCTCGGAGTCATCCCACACCTGCCGATACTGCCGTAAATAGGTGCCATGATGAAGGCTAAAGAGTTGATCAAACGGCTACTGGACAATCTTGAAAGCTATATTTGCCAGTTTTTGCTCAGTTTTTTTATCATACTGCTGTTTATCCAGATCATTTCCCGAGAGGTGTTCAATGTGAACATATCCTGGGGTGAAGAGCTGGCGCGCTTTTGTTTTATCTGGTTTGTTTTTTTTGGGGCCAGCTTTGCCGCCCGCCTGGCGGCGCATAACCGGGTCACTTTCCAGTTTCGATGGTTTTCCAAAAAAACGGCGAACTATATCGAAGCCTTTGCCGATCTTTTGTGGATCCTGTTCAATGTCGTCATTATTCATAAAAGCATTTTCTTGATCAGATCCATGTTTCAGTTTCCCTATATTTCGCCGACCCTGGGCTGGTCCATGGCCTATGTTTATCTGGTTTTTCCACTGTCTTTCACCCTCATGTCCATCCGCATCATCCAGGTAAATTATTTAAAACTGGTCAAAGGCGTTGATATTCGCGATCCGGACAAAATCGAAGTGGAAGCGGAGCTTGCGGCGGCCACCGATACGGAGACAACCCGCTGAGATGGATTTAAGCCGAGTCTAGGGGTGAAATAATGAATGTTGTAACCTTGCTGTTTGGATCATTCGGGATACTTTTGCTTCTGGGGGCCCCGATCACCTTGGCGCTAGGGGTAGCCTCGATGTCGGCGCTGTATTTCTTGGGCAATGATCTGGTCTACCTGGTGCAGGTGGCCTATACGTCAGTGGATTCGTTTCCGATTATGGCATTGCCGGCATTTATTCTGGCCGGCGCTTTGATGGAGTATTCCGGGATTTCAAAGCGACTGGTGAATGTGGCCGAGGCGCTGGCCGGGCCGGCAACCGGCGGGCTGGCAGCCGCCACGGTTCTGGCCTGCCTGTTTTTCGGCGCAATTTCGGGATCGGGCCCGGCCACCACGGCTGCGGTGGGGATGCTGATGATCCCGGCGATGATCCGCAGAAACTACGACAAGGGCTTTGCTGCGGCCATCACGGCTTCGTCCGGGGGGCTCGGCGTAGTGATTCCGCCCAGTATTCCCATGGTAATTTACGGGGTTTCCGGCAACCAGTCGATTGCCAAGCTGTTTATCGCCGGGTTCATTCCCGGTA
>JAJRVC010000401.1 GCA_024277475.1 Deltaproteobacteria bacterium | reverse complement strand
ATTCGTCAGCAAAAATTTCATGTCTTTTTCTCACCCGGATGAGATCGAAACCAGTTCCAGCAATTTCAAGAAACTGCTTTCCGGTGAAATTGAATACTACAGTCTGGAAAAACGCTGCCGGCACAAGGATGGGCACTTTTTATGGGGAAGTATTAATGTATCAACCATAAAAGACTCGGAAGGCAAGCCCTCCTGTATCGTCACTCAATTTGAGGATGTATCCGAAGCACATGAACTTTCCAGACAACTTTCCTACCAGGCAAGCCATGACAGTCTTACGAACCTGATTAACCGCCGGGAGTTTGACCGGCGTTTAAGACGTATCGGGGAATCCGCCTGTCAGGAAGATACAGAACATGCCCTTTGTTATCTGGATTTGGATCAGTTCAAGGTGATAAACGATACCTGTGGCCATGCGGCCGGCGATGAGATGCTGCGCCAGTTGAGCGGAATACTGAAGAAACAGGTGAGAAAAAGAGACACGATTGCCCGCCTGGGAGGCGATGAGTTTGGCGTTATCATGAAACATTGTTCGATTACCAGTGCGCTGCGGGTAGCGGATTCACTCCGTGAGGCCATTCAGCAATTCCAGTTCATCTGGGAGGGGCACGCTTTTGACATCGGTGTCAGTATCGGGCTGGTGGCTATCACGAAAGCCAATGGCACAACCGATCTTTTGAAAGCAGTGGACGCCGCCTGTTATACCGCCAAGGATACGGGGCGCAACCGGATTCATGTTTATCATGAGGACGACGCCGAACTGGTCAAACGCCAGGGTGAAACAATGTGGGTGACACGTATTAACAAGGCATTCAAGGAAAATCGTTTTTTTCTGGTGGCCCAGCCCATTCAAGCCATGTTCAACAAGGATGGCGGCGGAGAGAAACTGGAAATACTCCTGCGCATGGAAGATGAGTCGGGGGAAATTGTATCACCCGGCCTCTTTTTGTCCGCCGCAGAAAGGTATGGCCTGGCCAACAAGCTGGATCGCTGGGTGATCAGAACCGCCTTCTCCACTTTGAACGAAGACAAAGCGGCGTTATCGGCCCTGTCCCTGTGTTCGATTAACCTATCAGGACAATCCATCGGCGACAGGGACTTCCTTGAATTCGTCGAACTCCTGTTTGATACCTTTCCGGAGATAATCGAGAAAATATGCTTTGAAATCACCGAAACGGCGGCAATTAACAATTTTGCAAATGCATTACATTTTATTAACACGCTTAAGAAGAAAGGATGCTATTTTGCCCTGGATGATTTCGGCAGCGGACTGTCCTCGTTTGCCTACCTGAAGAACCTGCCGGTTGATTTCATCAAGATAGACGGTATGTTTGTCAAGGATATGGACTACAATGAAACGAACTATGCCATGGTGAAATCCATCAATGAGATTGCGCATGTGATGAAGAAACAATCCATCGCCGAGTTCGTGGAAAGCGACAGCATTCTTGCCAGTCTGAAAAATATCGGCGTGGATTATGTACAGGGTTACGCTATTGGAAAACCGCGACCTTTTTCCAGAAAGGTGAAACTGCATTCTGTACCCCGGGCATGCATCAACTGACATTGCCTCCCGGATATTTCTTTGAGCTAACATTCTGAACGAACCGGGCAGCCAGCCCCGTCAATATAAACAGTTGGGGATATTGATTGAGAAGGGCTGAATATGTATTCTCGCCATTTGGAAGAGATCCTGACAGGAGCCCGTTGAATCCATGACATCATATTTTGATACCTTGCTGGACAGTACCAGCGAAAGTATCGTGATCACTGATCACCTTGGCGTGATGGAGATTGTCAATCCAGCCGCAGCTCGCCTGTTCGCTTACGATATCGCCGATATGCGGGGTCGTAATGTCTCCATGCTGATGAAACCGGATGAACGCCCGGCACATCAGCACTATGTCAAAGATTCCGAACTCTATCAGCCACGTATCATCAATCAAACCAGGGAACTCTGGGGCTTGCGAAAGAACGGCGAGTTGTTTCCCATGGAACTGTCCGTCTCACCGATGGAGACGAATGAGGGCAAAAAATTTATTGGCATAATGCGTGATATCACGAAACGGAAGAAACAGTATGAAGAACTTCAGTTTCACAGTGAATTACAAACGAGCTACAACGAATTGCTCCGGATCTCGACACAGAAAGGCCCTCTGGAGGAAAAACTCTGTAAGGCACTGGATTCCGTTCTGGCCGTTTCATGGCTGACCCTGTTGCCGAAAGGGGGCATTTTTACTGTAGATGAACCGCAAACGCTACACCTTGTTGCGGGAAAAAATCTCGAGAAAAATATCACTGAAATGTGCGATCGTGTGCCGTTCGGGAAATGTCTGTGCGGCAGGGCTGCGAAAATGCAGCAGATCGTGCATGCGGATTGTGTGGACCACGTCCACGAACTGAGATATTCCGGGATGGATGATCACGGGCACTATAATATCCCCTTGATTTCAGATGGGAAAGTGATCGGGGTGTTTCTTCTGTATCTGCCTCTGGGTTTGAAACTCAACAGTAAAATGGAAGACTATCTGAACGGCGCGGCCCAGATCATTACAACAATTATTGAACGGAGCAATTTCGTGGAAGCCCTGATTGAGGCCAGACAGAATGCCGAGAAATCAAACACCGCCAAATCTGTCTTCCTGTCGCATATGAGCCATGAATTGCGTACTCCCTTGAATGCTATTTTAGGCTTCGCCCAACTGCTGGGCATGGATGAAGAGACCCCGTTGACAGCCGATCAACAGGATTCCCTTGCGCACATCTCCTCTTCCGGAAAGCATCTGCTGACACTGCTTGATGAAGTACTTGATCTGGCAAAGATTGAGAGTGGCAAACTGGAGATTTCCATTGAAAATATCAATGTGGGGCATATTGTCAAAGATGTCGTTGAGGTTATAAAACATCAGGCGCGTGAATACGGCGTGACCCTGCATGATCAAACCGACGACGGTAATGATATATATATCAGGGCGGATTACACCCGTCTCAAACAGGTGTTGTTGAATATCCTCTCCAATGCCGTCAAATACAATCATGAAAATGGCGAGGTATTTATCTGCAAGACCCTGCAAAAAAACGGCAAGCTTCGAGTCAGCATCAGTGATACCGGCCTGGGAATAGCCGAGGAGAAAATGGCCAGTGTCTTTGAGCCCTTCAATCGGCTGGGGCAGGACAACAGTGCTGTTGAAGGCACCGGTATCGGTCTTACCATTTCGAAACGAATAGTGGAACTGATGGGCGGCCGGATAGGCGTCAGCAGCACATTGAACGAGGGCTCTACGTTCTGGGTTGAATTCGAGGCGGGTAACAATGCGCATACCGGGACGAAACAAGAAGTGCTCACGCCGTATGAAACAACGGACAGACGGAACAGGGCAGCACACAGTAGACGCGACAAAATTCTTTATATTGAAGACAACCCGGACAATATGGAATTGATGCGACAGGTTCTGGCGAAATTCTCCCACTGTGAATTACTGGAGGCTGAAACGGCGGAACAGGGCCTGGATATTGCGATGGCGGAAAAGCCGGCGATCATCCTGATGGATATCAGTTTGCCGGGTATGAGCGGCTTCGACGTGCTGGAGATCCTGCAGGATCGGGGTATGACTGATGACACCATGGTCATCGCCCTGTCTGCCAACGCCACAAAAGAGGATATCAAAAAAGGGAAAAAAGCCGGTTTTTTTGACTATCTCACCAAACCTGTTGATATCCCGAAATTACTGGAAGTGCTGAATCGCAAATTTCCCTCTACATGAATGCGCCCGAAAACAAATACGCCGACGCACGATGTCTTATCGTGGATGACACCCATGCCAATGGCGTGCTGCTGGGCAAGATGCTCAGCAGGGCCGGCTACCGGAATATTACGCTGACCACCAATCCGCGGGAAGTCACCGGGCTTTACCAGGAAGAGCCATTTGATTTAATCCTTCTTGATATTCTCATGCCGGAGATGGATGGTATTGAAGTGATGCAGGCACTGAACAAAATCAAGGGAGATGATTATCTTCCCATACTCGTATTGACAGTGGAGCTGGATCGCGATGTTCGTAATCGCGCCCTGGCCGAGGGGGCCAGGGATTTTCTGACCAAGACATTTGATTACACTGAGGTGCTGAACCGTATTCACAACATGCTGGAAGTCCGCTTCAT
>JAJRVC010000400.1 GCA_024277475.1 Deltaproteobacteria bacterium | reverse complement strand
TTGGCGGCAAAATACTTATTCCGTCTATCCTGGCGCTTTCAGGAACCATCCTGCTTTACTTGTCAGGAATTCATATCGCCTATACCCTGACGACATTGACGTTTTGCATTTTTGTCAGCACCACGCTTTTTCTGGAGTTCTTCAACGGAACCCGAACACGGCATGCCGTGTACAGCGAGGGATATCCGAGGGCCTTCTGGAATTTGGTCTCAATAAATAAGCGACGGTATGGCGGCCACATTATCCATTTTGGTGTGGTCCTGATATTTATGGCTTTCAGTGCGAATGCGTTTAATTCGGAAAGGCAGGTAACCCTGCAACCGGGGGAATCGGCAGAGATCCAAAATTACACCTTGAGATATGAGGGCCTCTCCGAATTTCCAACCGCCACCAAACATAAGGTCGTTGCGACCTTGACGGTGTTTAACGGCCGCCGGAATATAGGGGTTTTGTCACCGGAAAAAAGCCTCTATACGGGTCAGAATCAACCGACCACGGAGGTGGCCATTCGTTCGACACTCAAGGAAGATTTGTACATCATTCTTGCCGGATATGATAAAAACAGCGCCACATTTAAATTTCTGGTCAATCCCCTGGTTATCTGGATCTGGATCGGCGGCGGTATTATGGGACTCGGTACCTGTATCGTGATGCTGCCGGAGCGTAGAAAGCGAAGAGTAACCGTTTCGAATGTAGAACTTGCAGCGACAGCCTGAAAATAAAAAATACCCGGCTCAATTTAAAAAAGAATTGAACGCTTTCAGACTGTAGGAGATTCAACATGGTGGAATATATCGTAATCATGGCTTTAATTTTGGTCGCCGCGTATTGGGTCATTCGTCCTTTGCTAAATCCGGAGCCCTATAATCGCTCACGGACTTCCGCTACCGATGAAACCATCAGGGAATTGGAAGTACGAAAAGAAGGCGCCTACGCCACAATCCTGGAACTTGAGTTTGATTTGAAAATGGGGAAATTATCGAATGGCGATTTTGAAGAGTTAAAAAAGCAATATACGATAGAAGCCCTTGACTGCATTGCGACTATTGACGCATTGCAGCTGAAAGAAAAGTCTGAGACCAATTTCAAAAAAGAGGGTCCGGAGGAAAAAATCGAGGAAGAATTTTTAGAGCCGCACGGCAAGAAAAAAAAAGAAAAACCCGATATTTTTTGTGCCCAATGCGGTACCAGATCATCGCACCAGGATCGCTTTTGCCATTCCTGTGGCGCCGAATTGGTGAAAGCGAAGATAAAGCTGGCTGCCGTATGAAGATGTCGAGCAGGGGTAGAAGAAATTTCCACCCCAATAAATTGACAAGCAAAGGAAGGTGTTACACATGAAAAATCGTGGCATCAAATTAATTTCTATTGCCGTTATTACGTTATCAATTTTTGGTTATCTTCTTTACACCGGCATAAGGGATACGATGACTTACTATCTGACGGTACCCGAGGTGTTGGCCGGCACGACCGAGGCGCAGACCGAAATCATAAGGGTGGAGGGAAATGTCTTTGCGGACTCCGTCAAGTGGGATCCAAAGGAATTGAAGTTGCTTTTTAAAATCGGAGATGACACCGCCAGCATGAATGTCGATTACAGGGGTGTGGTGCCCGATTCGTTTAAACCCGGCAGAGAAGTTGTCATTGAAGGAAAATACAACGGCAATGGAGAATTCATTGCCAACACGATTATGCCGAAGTGTGCTTCAAAGTATGAATGAATCCAAAGGACCTCCGTGCATAAACAACATGGCAAATAAATGAGAGCATCTACCCAAATCGAATACATTATCGAGATCAGGGACCTGGGAAAACGATTCGGTTTCAGGCCGGTATTGCAGAAGATTAATCTCTTTTTAAAAAGAGGTGATTTTTTGGCCCTTTTCGGTCCTAATGGGGCCGGAAAAACAACTTTGATCCGGATCCTTTGCGCCCTGATGCGGCCGACTTCCGGAAAGATATGCGTTGCGGGCTTTGATACCCGCCATAAAAGGGAAGCCGTGAGTAGCGTCATAGGCGTGATATCCCATAACCCGTTCTTATACCCGGACTTAACGGCTTTTGAAAATCTTAAATTTTATGGAATGATGTATTCAGTTTGCAGGCTTAACGAGAGAATCGCACACCTTATGGAACTGGTTGGCCTTAGCGAGTTTGCCGACGAAAGAGTCATGACGTTTTCACGGGGCATGCAACAGCGTTTGTCCGTGGCTAGAGCCATTATCCATGGCCCTGAAATATTATTATTGGATGAACCCTATACCGGCCTGGATCAACGCGGGGCGGAAAAGTTACGTCAGATCCTTATAAATTTTCGAGATCAGGGTAAAACCGTCGTGATGACTTCGCATGACCTGCACAAGGGGTTGGAGCTCTGCAATCGGGCCGCAATTTTAAATTCAGGTAAACTTGTTTACGACGAATATCGGGTCAACGAAAATGCAGATAATTTCAAAGAGACCTATTTAAACTATACCGCAAGCAAACAACCGGCTTTTTCAATCTCATTATGAATTTTATTCATCAAATTTGGGCGATTGTGTGGAAGGACCTCATGTCGGAGCTGCGGACAAAAGAGCTGATCCTTACCATGTGTCTTTTTTCTTGCCTGGTTCTGGTTATCTTCAATTTTGCTTTTGAAAGCGGGGCCATCAATTTAAAGGAAATCATCCCTGGAATACTATGGGTGGCCTTTTTATTTTCGGGGCTGATCGGACTGAATCGGGCCTTCGGTACCGAAAAAGACCGCGGAACGCTCCCCGGGCTATACCTTTGCCCGGTTAGCCCCTGGGGAATATATCTGGCCAAGCTGATCGGAACGTTCATTCTTACGGGCATTATGGAAATTTTTACGCTGCTGATTGCCATTGTTCTGTATAACCTGAGCATCTTCCCCTTTATGCTCTCCCTGGGGATCATCATCTTCCTGGGTACCCTGGGTTT
Organism: Deltaproteobacteria bacterium; assembly: GCA_024277475.1. The sequence goes on along the minus strand of JAJRVC010000400.1, from coordinate 410 downwards.
TTCTTCCGTCGGTACTATCTTTTCGGCCATCTCAACCGCGACCCGCGCCAGAGATAAAATACTTGCTATTCTGGTTTTTCCAATTTGTGTTCCCATGGTGATTGCTTCGGTGAAGGCAACCGGAATGATTCTGGATGGAAAACCGCTGCCGTCCATTCTTGCCTGGCTTAAAATCCTGATCGCCTTTGATGCCGTATTCCTTTTGCTGGCTTACCTGACGTTCGGTTTTATCATGGAGGAATAGTCTTAATGCTCATTAAAACATTTAGAAATACATTAAATTTTATAACCTTCTTTGCAATGCTGGCGGCCCTATATGCCATATTTATTTACGCACCGGAGGAGAAAACCATGGGGATGGTCCAGAAAATATTCTATCTGCATGTTCCTTCAGCTTTTTTGGCTTTTTT
>JAJRVC010000399.1 GCA_024277475.1 Deltaproteobacteria bacterium | reverse complement strand
GACATTGGGACAAGGTGAATTGGATTTTCTGTTTCTGCCAGCGCCATCGTTGCTGGAACAGAAAAACATAGCCGAAATCCTTTACGCCTGGGACCGGGCCATTGAGCAGGCGGGCAAGCTCATCGATGCCAAACAGCGGCTCAAAAAAGGGCTGATGCAGCAACTGCTCAGCGGACGAATCAGATTCCCTGAATTCGTTCGAAGTGAAAAGTTGAGGAAAGGCGAACTGCCGGAGGGGTGGGGAATCAAATCCCTTGGTTCCTTTGGGTCTTTTTCAAAGGGCAAGGGTATTTCTAACAGTTTGAAAAGAGAAACCGGCTTTCCTTGCATTACTTACGGAGAAATTTACGGAAAACATGAGATCGCTATTAAGGAGTTTTGTTCATATATTGATGGGGACACAGCGCATAATAGTCAGCTCATTTCTAAAGGGGATATTCTTTTTGCGGGTTCTGGCGAAACATTAAATGAGATTGGAAAGTGTGTAGCCTTTACAAAGGATATAAAAGCGTATGCTGGTGGTGATATTGTAATTTTCCGGCCCCAAAGCGTTAATTCTCTCTATTTATCATACTCATTAAACAGCGATTTATTGATTAGACAAAAAAGAAAATTAGGACAAGGTCACTCGGTTGTCCATATCTACTCTGCAGGACTAAAGACACTTCAAGTGCCTCTACCAAGTATAGAGGAACAAACCCGTATCGCAACAATCCTTTCCGTTTGCGACCGGGAAATTGAACTGCTGAAAAAGAAACAGGAAAAGTTGAGAGAACAGAAAAAGGGCCTGATGCAGAAACTGTTGACAGGGGAAGTGAGAGTTAATGTGGAGGCAGTTTAAATAATGTCAATTCCGTTTAGCGATTATATTATTTTTGTTGATGAAAGCGGAGATCATGGCCTTGTTTCGATTGATGAACAGTTTCCTGTATTCGCGCTGGTATTTTGTATTGTCCGGAAAGATGACTATATCGGAAGAATTGTTCCTGCAATGCAACACCTGAAAATGAATATATGGGGACATGACCAGATCATTTTCCATGAACACGATATCCGAAAAGAAAAAGGCCCGTTCAAATTGTTGAGAACCGACAGAAAACTCAGGGAAAAATTTATAGCGGAATTGACGAGAATTATTGACGAGGCTCCGTTCAAGCTGATTGTTTCCATCATAGATAAAAATCGGCTAAAACAGCGATATGTCAAACCATACAATCCCTATGAAATAGCCTTACTTTTTTGCATGGAACAGACACTGTCATATCTTTGTGGGCAGAATGAAACAGGTAAACAAGTTTCTATTTTGTTAGAAAGCCGTGGCCGGAGGGAAGATCGGGAACTGGAACTGGAATTTCGTCGTATTTGCGATAATCAAAGTAACTGGGGCTATATACATGCGGACTTTCAGCAAATGTATTTTGAACATATGTTTGTAGATAAAAAAAGTAATTCCAGCGGGTTGCAACTGGCGGATATGGTAGTTCGCCCACTGGCCTTGAACTATTTGCGGCCCGAGCAGAAAAATAAGGCTGTTCTGGTCATAAAGGATAAAATTATACACCAGAAGATTTTTCCATAAAAGCAAAAGGACCTCGGAACAAGTCCAAAGTCCTTTTGTCGACCGGGTAAAGCCCAGTCCTTTTATCAAAAATAAACGTTATGAACGCTAATTGCAACAAAATAATTGTAAATTCACACACTGCAGTCGCTGATTCGCTAAGCTGGTTCAGCAGGCCGAAACCTCGATTGGTTCAAAGCCGTTTGGCATTGAACTCATATTTATATATTACACCGATACAGCTTGATGTCAAGGGGGAAAGCCTGCTCAGACGGCAGGCCCATCTCCTTCAGCGCTTACACCCGGATGGGATGGCCGATGAGTTTTTATATAATATTATTATCGGACATCATTTGTCAAACATTAATGGGAAAAATACACGTATGGACTATCTACGGGTGAAAACATGAACACAAAAATGTACGGGCGGATTTTAAACCAGTCCGCCCCCAACAAAAAACCCGCCGTTCCATCCGGTTGCGAGGGTATGATTATTCCCGTGCTGGGGCGTATTTTGTGACAATATGTGCGCAAAACCGTGCGTGTTTGTTCGGGGATATTGTAGGGGCAGACCTGTGTGTCTGCCCTGGTGATGGGCGATCACGGAACATTGGGCAATCACGCAGGATTGCCCTTACAAAACCGCGGGAACACATTGGGGCCAACCACGATTCGGACAAACACCGTGATGCGGACAAACACAAAACGGGCGAACACGTAGGTTCGCCCCTACGGCGGTGGTTCAATGGTTTAAAACCATGACAACCAATGAATATATCCGTGGCGTGAAACAACACGGTTGGCCGCGGTTTGACGGCAAATTATGGCAACGCAATTATTGGGAACATATTATCCGTAATGAAAACGAATTGGACCGCATTCGCAAATACATCATGGATAATCCCGCCAAATGGGAAACAGATCGCAATTACCCAATTGATTCCGTACGGGCTGATAATGTACGGGCGGTTCGCGAACCGCCCCAACCATATGGAGAAGAATCATGGATGATATGAAATCACCCGGTATCGGGGAAATAAAGGTGAAAACATGAACCTCCCCATCAACATAAGCGACCTGCTCACCGCCCGTGCGTTGGAGCTTGAAATGACCGAGGGGCGCGGAACCGGAATCCCCAAGATGCTCAAGGCCATTCAGGACAATGGGTCCCCAGCCCCGGTATTCCACACGGACGACGATCGAACTTATTTTCTGGTGGAATTACCTGTCCACCCGGTTTTTACGGAAGTGACGGATGATAAAGGGACTGAAATCACAAGCAGTGGGGAAACGTCGGAGAAAAGTGAGGTGGTCCGCGAAAAGTGGGGTGAAAAGTGGGGTGAAAAAATCATGGCCCGCAGACTACGCATTGCTCAGCTAATGATCAACAATCCCAGAATATCCACAAAAGAACTCGCAGACGCGCTCAAACTATCTACAAGTGGTGTGGAGAATCACCTGAAAGCCATGAGAGCCGCAGGTTGTATACGCCACGTCGGTCCAGCCAAAGGCAGCCGTTGGGAGGTACGGGATGACTGACTTTGAGAAATCGCCACAATACACCGAAGACGCCATTTCCCAGCTCCCGGCCTTGCACCTGCTGCAAAATCTGGGATGGCAATATCTGAGACCGGAAGAGGCTCTTGGTCTGCGGGGCGGCAGGCTGGGGGGCGTACTCCTGGAGGGGGTTACTGCCGACTGGTTGCGGGAGCATAACCGGGTCAGATTCAAGGGCAGGGAGCTGCCGTTTACCGAGGGCAATATTTTAAGCGCTCTGCAGGCACTCAAAGGGACCCCCTTTGACGGGCTGGTGCGTACAAATGAAGAAATATATGACCTTTTGTGCCTGGGAAAAAGCCTGCAGCAGTCAGTGGACGGTGATATCAAGAGCTTTTCCATGCGTTACATCGACTGGGATCACCCTGAAAACAACGTCTTTCACGTCACGGAAGAATTCGCCGTCGAACGGACCGGCAGCCACCAGACCCGCCGGCCGGATATCGTCCTCTTTGTAAACGGTATTCCTTTTTGCGTGATCGAATGCAAATCGCCGCACATCAAGGAACCGCTTGCGCAGGCCATATCCCAGCAAATACGCAACCAGAAAGACGACGAAATCCCTCATTTGTTTATGTATTCTCAGCTCCTCCTTGTGTTGTCAAAGAATGAGGCCAAATACGCAACCACTGGAACGCCTTTGAGATTCTGGTCTGTCTGGCGGGAAGACAATATCGAAACTGTAAGGGCGAATGGTCATCCGCCCTTGAAAGATTTGGTAAACATTTCCCTGACTGAAAATCAGGTGGACAGGCTGTTCACTGACAATGAGTGGATGGTGCGGGAAAAACCGGCCGCTTACGGCACTCTTAAAAGACAGGTCACTGAACAGGATCGAGCGCTTTATGCGCTGTGCCGTCCTGAACGGCTCCTTGAATTGACCTACCGCTTTATTCTGTTTGACGCCGGTGTCAAGAAAATCGCACGATATCAGCAATACTTTGCCGTCAAAAAAATCATGGGCCGCATCGGGAATCGTGAACAAAACGGCAGACGGCGGGGCGGCGTGGTCTGGCATACCCAGGGCAGCGGCAAGTCGTTGACCATGGTACTGCTTGCCAAGTCCATCGCCCTATGCTCTGAAATCACCAACTACAAAATAGTCCTGGTTACCGACCGGGTTGACCTTGACGACCAGATATACAGGACCTTCCACCATTGCGGCAAGGAAGTTGAACAGGCCGGAACCGGCAAACACCTCTCGGAGTTGCTGAAAGGCAACAAACAACGCATTGTTACAACGATCATCGACAAGTTTGAGGCGGCTGTGGGTCGGCATGTTGTGCGCAACGATGATCCCGATATTTTTGTTCTGGTAGATGAAGGCCATCGCGGACAGTACGGCCCACGTCATGCCAAAATGCGCAGAGTACTGCCGAACGCTTGTTATATCGGTTTCACCGGTACGCCGGTGATGAAGAAGGACAAAAACACGGTCGAGAAATTCGGCGGACTGATTGATACCTACACCATTGATCGGGCGGTGGCTGACAAAGCGGTTGTGCCTCTTCTATACGAGGGAAGGCATGTTGAACAGCACGTGGACGCCCATGGTATCGACGCCTGGTTCGAGCGAATCACGGCCGACCTGAGCGATGAACAAACTGCGGACCTGAAAAAGAAATTCTCCACCACTGATCAGCTGAACAAGGCTGCACAGAAGGTTATGGCCATTGCCTGGGATATCAGCGAGCACTTTCGTGACAACTGGCAGGGGACAGGGTTTAAGGGACAGTTAGTGACACAGGACAAGGCTGCCGCGTTGCTTTACAAAAAATATCTGGATGAATTTTCCGTGGTGTCATGCGAAGTGCTGATTTCGGGTCCCGACGACCGGGAAGGTGAAGAGGACCTGTATGAAGAAAACAAACTGGCCGTGCATCGGTTCTGGAAAACGATCATCAGTAAATACGGCAGTAATCGGGAGTACAACAAGCAGGTCATCAATGCCTTCAAAAACGCGGAACAGCCTGAAATAATTATTGTGGTAGATAAGCTGCTTGTCGGATTCGACGCGCCCCGAAACACCATTCTTTACCTGACGCGGAAACTGAAAGACCACACCCTGTTGCAAGCTATCGCCAGGGTCAACCGGCTGAGCGATGGCAAAGATTTCGGATATATCCTCGATTATCGCGGGGTCCTGGAAAATCTCGACCACGCTCTCGACCTCTACAGCGCGTTACCCGAGTTTGATTCCGGGGACATTAAGAATATTCTCACAGATGTGACTGTGGAGACATCAACACTTCCTCAGAAGCATTCTCTCTTGTGGGATACATTTAAAGAGGTCAAGAACAAGCAGGATGAGGAAGCGTACGAACTGGCGCTAGCGGATGTGCAAATGCGGGCCTGGTTTTATGAACGTTTGTCAGCATTTTCAAAAACTTTTGGCATCGCACTGTCCAGCGTAAAGTTTCTGGAGGAAACCGAGCCGGAAAAGCTGAGTCGTTATCGGGCGGACCTGAAGTTTTTCTCCAAGCTTCGCACGGCGGTGAGGAAGCGATATGCGGAAGTCGTGGATTTTGCCGAATACGAACCAAAGATTCAAAAACTACTGGACACTCATGTCGGCACCGGAGAAGTTGAAAAAATTACCTCCCTGGTCAACATCTTTGATGCTGATGCCTTTGCCCGGGAAGTGGAGAAACTTCCGAATGCGGCCGCCAAAGCCGACACGATTGCCCATCGGACAGCCCGGACAATCCATGACCGCATGCAGGAAGACCCGGCTTTCTATAAACGGTTCTCAGAGCTTCTAATTGCTGCTATCGCGGCTTTCAGGGAAGAGCGGATCAAGGCAAATGAGTATCTCAAGAAGGTTACGGAGATTATGAATGCCGTGCGAAACCGCACTGGGGATCAAATTCCGAAAAAACTAAAAAGCCATAATGTCGCCAAGGCCTATTTTGGTTCTCTTAAGGAGATTCTAGGGCGGTTTGACAACGGCCAGGATGCTTTCGAGAGTTTTGTTGCTGACGTTGCGTTGGCTGTAGATGAAATCATTGAACGCAATCGGATAGTCAACTGGACCAGTGATAAGGACACGCAAAATCGAATGAGAAATGAAATAGAAGACCTCCTTTTTGAGTTCAAAGAAAAAGACGGCCTCGAAATTACGTTTGAGGACATGGATGCGATCATGGAACAGTGCCTTGATATTGCCCGGGTCAGAAGGCCATGACAATGCAGGTGGATCTGTCATTTGGCGCCCGAAAATTTGCTGTTGATGTTACGTTCAGTGCGCGTAAGCGTCTTTCCGTTACAGTGCACCCAGACCTTAGAATCACGGCAAAAGCTCCGGCTGGATACGAACCGGCAGTTCTCCTGCGACGGCTGAAAAAACGGTCCTCATGGATAGCCCGGCAAATTGACTATTTTGAGCAATTTCAACCTCTACCCACGGAACGTAAATTTGTCTCCGGTGAAACGCACTATTATTTGGGGCGGCAATATCGTTTGAGGATACGACTTGGCGAGATAGCTCGTGTGCGGCTGATCGGTCGTTTCTTTGAAATGGAATTATCTGATACAGGCAACAGGGAAAAGACTCGGGCGATCATGCTCGATTGGTACACGGCACACGCCAGGGATTTGCTTTCGAGAAGGCTTGCTCAATACATACCGACTTTCGAGAGGATGGGGGCCGAGGTGCCTGAAGTACGCTACCGCCGTATGAAGAAACGATGGGGCAGCTGCTCCAATGGTGGTGTCATCCTGTTGAATACCGAATTGGTCAAGGCTCCAATCCACTGCATCGACTATGTGATTCTACATGAACTGTGTCATCTGCTCTTTCCGAATCATGATAGAAAATTTTACCAGCTGCTTCGGCGACACTTACCGGACTGGGAAAAATGCAAAGAACGGCTCGAAAAAGTGGTCATCTGAGGATCGCTGGTGGCTGGGGACTCGGGTTATGCCAACACCGCTTTGATATGGCAGCGGGAATCGAACCCGCTTCCATTCTCTGTTTGGGGAAAATGTGGAGAAAAACATTTCCCGCAGCGGGACGCGGAGAACGGCACTTGAAAGCCCGTAAGGCGTAGTAAACAATG
>JAJRVC010000398.1 GCA_024277475.1 Deltaproteobacteria bacterium | reverse complement strand
TTTTTATCCATCGCCGCGCTAAGCTGTTTAGGCCTGGGTATCCAGCCGCCTACGGCGGATTGGGGAGGTATGGTGAGTGAGCATGCCGGGGCGATCACCTTCGGCATTCTTACGCCGCTATGGCCTGCAGGGGCTATAGCATTTCTGACGGTTGGCGTGAATTTAATTGTTGACTGGTTTCTGCAGATTGCAAGCGGGTTAAAGGACTAAGGATTACCTATGACACGTCTACTTGAAATGAGAAAAATAGAGATAGAAGGCTACAGTTCAGAAGAGGAGAAATGGCTGCCGATCATAAAAGGTCTTGATCTCACTTTGAACAAAGGCGAAGTTATCGGCCTGATAGGGGAATCCGGTGCAGGAAAATCGACCTTCGGGCTTGCTTCCATGTGCTACACCCGCGGGGGATGCCGAATCTCCTCCGGTTCGATTGTCTTTGACGGCATGGAACTGTTTGGCGCGCCGGAAGAGGAGTTGAGAAAAATCAGGGGAGTGCGGATCTCCTATGTCGCCCAAAGCGCCGCCGCCTCATTTAATCCGGCCCACCGGCTCATAAAGCAGTATGCGGAAGCACCGATTCAGCATGGTCTGATGAATTTTCACCAGGCGGAAGAAAAAGCCGTAGACATTTACCGACGTCTCCTGCTGCCCGATCCTGAAGGGATAGGTTACCGCTATCCCCACCAGGTTTCGGGAGGCCAACTCCAGCGCGCCATGGTGGCTATGGCTATGGCCTGCACACCGGACCTCATCATCTTTGATGAACCGACGACAGCACTGGACGTTACAACCCAGATCGAGGTTCTGGCAGCCATCAAGAAAATAACCCGAGAATTTAACACGGCAGCCATATACATCACTCATGATCTGGCGGTAGTGGCTCAGATAGCCGACCGCATCATGGTGCTTAGATACGGTAATCTAATCGAAGAAAATAATGCCAGGGAGCTGATGGCCAATCCTAAAGAGGAATATACCAGAGCATTGCTTTCGGTCCGCACACTCAGGGAGGACCGGGATCTGTCTGCCACGGAACATGATCTTGTCCTGGAAGTTGAAAATGTGTCGGCCAGTTACACCGGAAAGGCAACGGAAAAGGTGCTTGAAAACATTGACCTTAAAATCAGACGCGGCCGCACCGTGGCGCTGGTGGGTGAATCCGGCAGCGGCAAAAGCACCCTGGCACGGGTGATAACCGGTCTGCTGCCGCCGCTTGAAGGCAAGGTCATCTATGGCGGCAAGGAGCTGCCGCCGGCTTTAAAATCACGCAAACCTGAAACTCTCAGGATTATGCAAATGATTTACCAGATGCCGGACACAGCCCTCAACCCCAGACAGAGGGTAAGGGATGTCATCGGACGACCTCTCACATTTTACTTTGGTATGAAAGGTAAAGAAAGGGATGACCGGATCAAAGAACTGCTCGAAAAGATCGAATTATCACCAAAGAAATATAAAGATCGGTATCCCGGGGAACTGTCAGGAGGTGAAAAACAGAGAGTCTGCATCGCCCGCGCCCTGGCGGCAAAGCCCGAAATGATTATCTGTGATGAAGTGACTTCGGCCCTTGATCAATTGGTTGCCGAAGAGATATTGAAACTGCTGCAGGATCTGCAAAATGAACTGGCCGTATCCTATCTTTTTATCACTCACGATCTGGCAACGGTTAAGGCTATATCCGATGAGATTGTCGTCATGCTGCAGGGTAGAATTGTCGAACAGGGCATGAAAAAAGATATTCTTACGCCGCCTCACCACGAGTATACGGAACTTTTACTTTCTTCCGTACCGGAAATGGATCCGGATTGGCTCGACGGTGTTCTGGCGGAACGAAAACGCAAAGGTGTCAAATCGGCGGACTTTGTGCAATCGTAACGGGAGCGGTATCCATACCCGGGCAAGCTTATTCGCCGGTCGTAGCGGAGCGCAGATCCCTCTTTGTTGGGGAATCGGATAATAAATCGAAAATATTTATTAGACACTTAGTTATAATTTTTTTTTGCATTTTATGACAAAACTTTTTTTCATCACGAAGATACGAAAGCTGGAAAGCACGAAATATAGGTCATCTTTTTTTTCGTGATTTCGCGATTTTGTGATTAATTTTTGTTTGGTTCCGGTTCATCTGGGTCAGGTGGAGAAATGAAAACATTTGCCGAGAAGGCCTACGATCTTTTACGAAAAGTGCCTGAAGGCCGTGTGACAACCTATAAGGAAATCGCCCATGGCCTGGGGACCAAAGCCTACCGGGGGATTGGGCAGGCCATGAAAAGAAATCCTTATGCACCCGAGGTTCCGTGACACCGGGTGGTTGCCACATCCGGTCGGATTGGAGGTTTTCAAGGAAAGAGGTCTGGAGCCGCTATACAGAGAAAGATCAAAATGCTCAAGGCTGAGGGGATTGAGTTCGATAGCGGAAAGATAAAGAATTTTGAAAAAATTCTTTTCAGGTTTTGATTGACATTGGCAGAGGTTGCGGATTAAGTAGCGAATTTGAAGACAGGTTCAATGTTGGTACCACGAAAACCACAAGTAAATCTACTGCTTTTAGCAGTTGCGGGAGGCCGATATGAAGTTCTTGGTATGTTATGATGAGACAAATGAGGCCAAAAAGGTGCTGAAAGTGGCTCAGGAGCACGCTATAATATGGAAGGCGGAACTGGAGGTGGTCAACACGATTACCCGGGTAGAACCGCTAAAGCATTCTAAAGTCAAAAAAATGGAAGAAAAAATGGAAGCGGATGTTAAGGGAATTTTAGCAGAAGATGATCCCCCTTATGAAGTGCAATTGTTACTGACAGACCTGACTTCCGGGGAGCAACTGGTAAAATTTGCCGAAGATCAGAAAATAGATCAAATATTTTTAGGAATCGTTAAAAAATCCAAAGTTGGAAAACTTTTATTCGGCTCCACCGCTCAATATGTTATTTTACACGCTCCCTGCCCGGTGGTTACGGTTAGATAATGGGCTGGTGAAAATTGCCCGTAACATGTCCTCTAAATTTTATCCCGACTTTATTCCAATCTACAGATATATGGTTTCAGGTGTCAGAGTACAGAGGTCAGACGATCCGCCTTCGTAGTACTTCAGGCTTGGTTATAACTACGCCCCGACACTTCGGCGTGACAAGACGGCGCGGCAGTTACAGTCGTCGTCCTCATCCCTCGTTTCCTATAAAATTCTGATTCCCGAGAACGAGTACGAAAAGATCAGATTCGATCGTATGCATACGCCCTGCGCTCCTTTTCATTCAGTCTCATCTACCGCTATGCTTTGTTCTATGCCTGAGCGCATCGCCTTTTCTTATTTTCCGCATTCCGCATCTTTAGCCTCGGCATAGTCCCGCCCTATCGGACGACGACGGGTCCAACATCCGAATTCCTATACACCCTCGCCGCTTGTTTGTGAACTTTTAACATCAAAAGGAATCGTCAATTCATATAAACCGTTCTTTACTTTGGCGTTTATCGGCAAATGACCGTTTTCAAAAATTTTCATCATCTTTTTGTTTGCCTGCAGCACTTCAGCAGTAAACCCTTTTAGCCCACGTTCTTTTGCCAGTCGGATCAGCATCTCATAGAGAGCCGTCGCGATCCCCCGTCCATGGTACTTTTCATCGACAACAAAAGCCAGATCCCCGTATAAACTTTGTTCATCCCTGACAAATCGTGCCTCTGCAATGATGGTCGCCTGATCGGGTTCTCCGGTGAGGGCAACTACCGACATGACCCGACTGTAATCTATATTGACATATTCCTGCATTTTTTTGTGGGGCATGGTCGAAATAGGATATAAATAACGGCGGTAGATTGTCTCATGTGAGAAACGGTAGAAAAGACGACGCATGGCTTCTTCATCGGAAGGTTTGATGGCCCTGAACCGAACCTTCAAACCATCCTGGAAGATACGCTCGGTTGTGATTTCCATGGGATATAAACGTGCGCTTTCAGACAAGAAAATTTGGTCCGAAAACAGGATTCTCTTTTTCTTGGCTTGTTCGACAAGTTTTTCCCGGTCGTCCGGATGCGCAATATCGATCAATGCCTGAGCCCGTTCCCGGATCGTACGCCACTTCAGGTGGGCTATGCCGTATTCTGTGACGACCACATCAATCGACTCGCGCATATGGAACTGATTGCGAAGATCCCGCAGCATCACCACGATATTAGGGTCTCCCTTGGGGTTTCGGCTTGGCAACCCGAATACGGTGCGCCCTCCGGAAGAGATCTCAGTGCCGGTGAACAGATCTGCCCCTTCACCCGGACCGGAGGTGATGTTGCCTTTGCCGACGGGAAAAGCTACCCGGCCCAACAGATCCACTTTGCGGGCTCGAAACACGGCCACAAAATTTGGGTTGCGCCCGATTTGGGTTGGGTCGAAGACTTGTTCGACCCCTTGAAATTCAATCAGTGGATTGTGGTCCAGCCATGCCATCAGCTCAGGGGTCCCTAAAGCGTAAGAAGCAACGGATTTGCCCCTGAAAGCAACCTTACGGTAGTTGGTCACCGCACCGCTTTTAACAAGATCCATCAAGGCATCGGTAAAACAGGACGAATGGATACCCAGGTGGCGCTTGTGGGTCAGGCGCCGGCCCAAAGCCTCGAACAAAGAATCCGTGGTAAAGCTGAGACAGTCCCCGTCTTCAATCACCTGTGCAATGTTGGCGGCCACTTGATCGATTACTTTGCTGACAGGCCGGCGTTTGAAATAGGTTGGCGGTTCCGTTGACTTCACCAGTAGATCAAAATCCGAAACAGAGACAATGGTGTCGCCGAAGGTGAAAGGAATCCGGGGGTTGATCTCCCCCACCACCACCGAAGCCTGTTCCATGGCTTCCCGGGCAATGTCAACCGCCACACCTAAACTGCAATATCCAGCTTCATTAGGCGGTGTGATTTGTATAAAAGCGGCATCAATGGGGATCCGTTTGGATTTTATTATCCGTGGTATCTGGGAAATACGACCCGGGATCAAGTCGACACTTCCTGCCACAACCGCCTCGCTGGCCACCCAGGTGGAGAAGAACGTTTTGAGACGGTACTTTTGCCAGTCAAGTTTTTTTAAGGAAAGGATGTCCCCATGGCTGTTGAGCTGAATCAATTCGAGGTCATTCGTATTCGAAAGACCCGAATCGATGAGGCACTTCATCAGTGTGCGGGGTTCCGCCACACCGCTGCCAAGAAAGATAGTCATTCCCGGCTTGATATAGGCCAGAACCTCCTCGGGAGAAACTACAAGGTTTTCCCACTGGTTATTTGGGTAGCGGCTCATTATTTTATGTATTTGGTAAACGTTAACGGTGAACTCTGAACCCGTGAATCTTTATAAGCGTTCAAGTAAGGGTAAATTCAATACCTTTTTTGGAGTGTATTCCCGTAATAAAATGAAAAGGGATCAACAATATATTCTATAATTAGCAGGTTTGGTTCGAGGTCGTCAAATAAATATGAAAAATGATTGTTTTATAAGGGAAAGCACCAGATAACCGGTAAAGAAAATGCTTATGTCATCAAAGGCAGACTTGAGTATGCATCATGAAATCGAACACTTCGCACATCATGTTAAGAAATCCATGTGACCGTCAATACGACAAAAATCATAGGAGGAGATGATGAATGCTAATATACTAAAATCATTGCCGTATTTTCTTTAGAAGATCCACCAGCCCCTCGGGCGCTGTCCTGTAGCGCCGTCAGACGATTGCTAAGCGATTGCCAGCGCTTTGCGGGCAATGGGGGCAATTGAATCAAGGGTAGGGTGTTTATAAACATCATTATTCCTTTTGTGCATGCATTCGCCATGACATCGGAGGCAGGAAGGTGACCTGCATACCGAACGGCAAGGCGATTTTTTCTAGTGTGGCCAGGGTCGGGTTCCCCGAGCCGCTCTCGAATTCGGAAAGTATCCGGGGTGAGATGCCGGCAACTTTTTGGGCATATTGCTTCTGGTTCATGCCCAGAATTTTGCGCATCCGACGAGTTGCTTGCCGAATACCTATATCACCTTGTGCAAGGCCGAGATAAAGCTCCTCTTTCATCCGCCCCATTTCATTGGAGGTGGGTCGTTTCATCGGGTTCTCCTATGTCCACGTGCTCGGCCGTGGATAGACAAGTCCTGTGGCGACTTCATCGATCCAGCCCGTGAGTCTTTGAATGATGTCATCATCGACATGGCAATCCTGCATGATCTCGGGAAGTTGTTTGACACTCTCGCCCAAGTCGGCAAGCCAGGCCCTGGTCTCAATGGGGGTCATGAGGTTCTTGAGCTTTTCACAAATGGCCGCCCATTCAGGTTGGTTTCCTGGCCGTTCATCTTCCCATCGGCTGACACGGCCGATGCCCACAGGGTCCAGGAACATGGGGGCAAAGTCAAAAATCGGTGACAGTCTGACTAGACTGTTCGTTCTCAGGACGGCGGTATTTCGTCCGTGATTGTCGGTATTGCGCAGGGCCAAATTCAGGATGTCGCGACGTATATACTCTCGCAATTCCTGGACGGGATCGGCGACGACTTTCGCCAAAGCAAGGCAGTAGGCATCGTGAGGAACCGCTGCGCCGAATCCCGGAATTTCGGCCAAGGCATACAAGCTGTGCATGCCCAAACGTTGAACTCGACCCTCTGAGATCTTGCGATCAAATCGCGGCACAAACAGCACGTCGTCTTCATAAACAAGAGGTTCTGCGGTGCGAATGCCAAACTTTCTGGCAACTTCCAGGTAGGAGGCTTCATTGCGCAGGACCTGTTGATTGCGCTCATCTGTGCGACTGCCACGAGGAAATTTAACCAGCCAGAACTTTTTGATCTTTTCATCGGGCAGCGCTCCCTCGGCATGAAACATCCCGGCATGATCCTCTGTGAGCAGATATTTTGGTGCTTCACCCTGTACGCTGGAAGCCCCAGCCACATTGGCACCGCGTTCTTCGGCGTAGTCTAGAAAACGTTCCCGCTGCTCGATGATGTCCCTGCGGGGAAAACCGAACTTGAAATTGTCAGGAGGGGGTGAGGGTACGGCCTCTGCGATCCGCAGGTTGCCTGGAGGAGTGCCGGCTCCCCTGGTGAGCAATTGCCAATCCATCTGCGGACCGTCATTTCCAGCCTGCATTCGTCTAAGCCAAGCCCGCCGGCCGGCACCCCCCGGCAACAGATCGACCAGAAATGAAGGCCATTGCTCAAAACGGAACAATTCAAAGCCAACGGTTAGCCCGGGTATAAGTTCTGCTGCCCTGTTGCCCAGGTAGGTGACCGCATAGTCGATGTCGTATTGCAGTCGTCCGCTTCCGGCAATGCCTTTGTCGAGTTTCTGGGGGTCAGGCTCAAAAACCGCTGCTGTTTCCCAGCGGTCATCAAGAAATATTTGGACATGACAATTCATAGTACATTTTAGTGGTCCAAAATAGAATCTTTCGACCAATACCATTCACTATAGTGGTCTATTAATTATATGTGATATAGGAGATTGTCAAGTTTTATTTCGACAATTTTGTCGAACCAAAACCAGGATTGTCGAGTTTGGGAGTCACCAAAATAACCATAACATATTGTTTTAATAGTTTTTTTAACTTTGGCACACATATTGATGCAGGGTTAGGGAAAACAAGGACGCAACAATATCAAAAAATTAATTTTAAAGGAGGAGACTTCATGAAAGATCTAAAAGTAATCACAGTAGTAGCATGCGCATTTTAGCTCACTTTTCCGGTTTGTCCGGGTAGATGAACGGCGATTTCTACGGTGTCCTTCTCCCCTGTGGCTTTAACCTCTATATGGCCCCCGTGGGCCTGTACGATGCGCTGTGCGATGGGCAAACCCAGGCCCGAGCCGGTGGTGGCTTTGGTGGTAAAATAGGGTTCCAGGATACATTCCGCTTGGTTCGTGGGCAAGGAAAAGCCCCCGTTTCTGACCTTAAGAACGATTTCATGATTTTGACGCTCCAGCTCCAGGTGCAGAAAACCGCCATCGGGCTGAGCTTCAACAGCATTTTTTAGAAGATTTTCCACCACACCATTGAACATTCCTTTCAGTTCTTCGTTGACTTGGGCCACCCGGGGATCATCCCCGGGGGCGAGTGTCTTATGATAGATGCTTCTTCTGCAGCTGAGTAAAACATGTCTTCAATGAAGTGTCGACCGGAGCTGCTCAAGTTCAACTGCGCCATCATTTTGGTTGCGCAGTTTCTTTGAAAAAATTAGGGCCGCATGCAGTGCATCCGGCCCAACCAAAAAATAAGAACCATGGTAAAGATTTAAAATGACTAAGCTAACGGATTAAGCAAACCACCAGCGCTCGCAGATTCTCAAACCGTCCAGTTCCTGGTTCCCGGCCGGCTTATCGAATTTAACTTTGGTACTGGCAGCGTCAACCATATTGGCGATCATGGGAATGACGACGCCGCCCTCATCGCGAACAATCTGTTGCATTTCACGATACATTTCTTTTCTTTTCTTCTGATCGAGTTCACCGCGGGCTTCGACCAGAAGTTTGTTAAACCGCGGATGCTTCCAATGCATGTCGTTAGCGGGTGCATCGGCGGCATAGGCCATAGTAAACATCCAATCGGCTGTCACCCGGGCAAACCAGAAGCAGGCGCTCCATGGCTTCTTGTTCCAGACGTTATCCCAGTAACCATCAACCGGCTCCCTCACCACTTCTATATTAATGCCCGCCTTTTTGGCGTGGCCTTGCCATAACATAGATGCATCCACCGCACCTGCGAAAGCGGCATCGGAGGTGTGCAGCTTAAAGGTGTGGCCCTCGAGCCCGGCCTTTTTGAGATGGAACCGTGCTTTATCAGGATCATAATTCCGTTGCGGTAAATCAGTGGCACTGAATTTCACAATGGGTGCGATGGGATGGTCGTTACCCAAAACCCCATAACCTCGTAAAACGGTCTTTAAGAGCGCTTTACGGTCCACCGAATACTTCAGCGCCAGCCGGACATCAATATTATCGTAGGGCGGTGTGTCGCAGAGCATCGGAAAAGTGTACAGAAGGCCGCCGGGCACATTAACCAACTGCATATTAGGAGCTCGTCCCAGGAGATGGGCGGTTTTGCGGTCCGGTCGGTTGATCACGTCAACGACCCCGGTTTTCAACGCCACCGTTCGGGCATTAACGTCGGGCATAATGATAACTTCGATTTCGTCAAAATGCGCCCGATTCTTTTTGTAGTAATTGGGAAAACGCTTTGCCAGGGTACGAACTCCCGGCTCATAGCTTGTCAGTTGATATCCGCCGGTGCCCATGACTTCTTCATAATTGGTCGTTTCAGCAGGGACAATCGGCATGCGCGTTTCTGCTAAAATATAGGGAAAGTCAGCATTGGGCCCTTCAAGTTCGAAGATAACCCGGTTCGGCCCGTCTTTTTTAAACTCCTTGATGGGTTTCACGAGGGTTCTGATCTGGGAGGCCAGTTTTTCATCCTGATGGCGTTTAATAGAAAAAATAACGTCGTCAGCATCAACGGTTTTGCCATTGTGAAACTCGGCCCCCTTTCGCAAGTTGAACACCCATGTCTTGGCATCCGGCTTGGCCTCAAAACTCTCGGCCAAATCGGGGACGGCGTTTCCCTGGCTGTCAATTTCAACCAGAGGATTGCGTAAAAATCCCATCGAGGTCATCTGCTGGTAAATATCGTTAAATTTGGCCGGATCCATAGTGTCTGAAGTGGAGCCTCCCTGCATACCGATTCTGAGTCGACCCCCCTTCTTGGGTGTTGCCGCACTGGCTTTAGATTTTAGGATTGCAGGAGACACGGCAGCCGCAATCCCCAATGCAGATACCTTTGCCAAAAATTCCCGGCGGGTGATCTTGCCTTGCCTGAACATTTCTGCAAGCTTTTCCAATGTTGCCATGATTTTTCTCCTTTCCCCGGCCAAACGACCCGGTTCTGGGTTGTGGCCGCGTGCTAAATAGTTTGTACTATCGTTTCTTGTTCATTTCTTCCATTTCTGCATCAGATTCTGCCACAATAGAGCGTAACCCAAGTTCGACAATTGTAATACAGTATTATCCATGATATAAATAAGTTACAAATTTTACGACAACTTTTTCGGCACTACAGTTTATTTGTTTGAGCTGCCCCTATCTTTCTTTAATGGTATTTTAAT
>JAJRVC010000397.1 GCA_024277475.1 Deltaproteobacteria bacterium | reverse complement strand
GGACCGACACAGACATAAAAAAAGATTGGATGATCAGGGAAGGGTGCAGAAAGTGACTAAAGTGAGCTAAAGTTGGAGAGAAAGGAAGGTGGGAAGGTGAGGGATGATGGATGAGGGGATGAACATCGAACATCGAACGTCGAATTTTGAATGAAAGGGAAAAATTAGCCACCGACACACACGGACCGACACAGACATAAAAAAAGATGGGAAGCGTGAAAGTGAGCTAAAGTTGGGAAGAAGGGATGGTGGGAAGGGAAGGTGGATGAGGGGATGAACGTCGAACATCGAATTTTGATCTAATAATCTATTGAAATTATTAAGTGTGAAAATTTATTTTTTGTGCTTTTTGTGGCCACATCAATTTTGAGTGTTTGCTTAGCTTCAACCAAAAATAAGACATAAAATTCAGAACTACTAGCCCCAATTGAGTATCATTGATGCAATCACAGACATTTCTGTTGCATCCGATTTTACGACACATCAAGAGTTCTGAAATTAAGGAGATTGACATCGCCATTATGAAATATTCTCCCACAAAAGCATTGGCGCGGGTGATCGGACGATCTGCCCGTATGGGGAAAAAGTACGGGGTCGAGTGGTGGATTTTGGTTGCCGGGGCCGTTATTATCCTGGGTGTGGTTTTAATGGCAATTTTTGCAGGGGCTATCGCACCCTACAATCCCTATGACCAGAATACCGGCCCTCAACTGGCCCCGCCGAGTGCCGATCATTTAATGGGTACCGACAACCTGCAGCGTGACGTGTTTTCCCGCATCATTTTCGGAGCCCGTACGATTTTGGGGGTGGCCATACTGGCGGCCATCATATCTTCGGTTGTAGGCATCACGATCGGGCTGATATCCGGTTATTACGGAGGTGCCTTCGACAGATTTTTATCTCTGATAATGGATTCCGTCTACTCTTTTCCCGGCCTTATCCTGGCCATCGCCTTTGCCGCCATGCTGGAGCCGGGTATTATCAGTATTACCTTTGCCGTGGCCGTCATCTATATCCCGACCTATTTCCGGCTGGTGCGGGGACAAACATTGACCATCAAGGAAGAGCTCTATGTCGAGGCCGCTAAAGCGATTGGTGCGCCCGGCATCACGATTTTGTGGAAGTATATTTTCCCCAATGTCATTGCCACCACGGCAGTGGTATTTACCATGAACGTGGCGGATGCCATTATGATCGAGGCAGCGTTGACTTACCTGGGGCTGGGCCTGCCGCCCAGCGTGATAGACTGGGGGATGGATCTTGCCATGGGTAAAAAGTTTCTTCCCTCGGGCCAGTGGTGGCTGATTACTTTCCCGGGAGCCATGATATCCCTCCTGGCGGTAGGATTTACCATGTTGGGGGAGGGCTTATCCGAGATTCTGAACCCCAGATTGCTGGAGCGGTAGCGTGAATGACAATATTCTTGAAATCAAAAACCTGAAGGTGCATTTTCCCATCCATATCGGAACCGTACATGCCGTTGAGGATGTGACCCTGAATCTGAAAAAGGGAGAGGTTATGGGTTTGGTGGGCGAGTCCGGTTGCGGCAAGTCCACCCTGGGCTTTTCCATCCTGAGGCTTCTCAGGCCTCCCGGAAGGCTCGCCGGGGGCCAGATCCGCTATCATGGCAACGATATTGTGAAGATGAGTGAAAAGGAGATCCTCAGCCTGCGGGGAAAACGCATTGCCATGATTTTTCAGGACCCTTTGACGTCTCTCAACCCGCTTTTCAGTATCGGCGACCAGTTCGTTGAAACGATTTTGACCCATGAAAAGGGAATTTCAAGAAAAAAGGCTCTGAAACGCGCCGCGGAGATGCTCCGGCGACTGGGAATTGCACCGGAAAGGCTGTACGAATACCCCCATCAGATGTCTGGAGGTATGCGTCAGCGGGTCATGATCGGGATAGCCCTGGTGTT
Source organism: Deltaproteobacteria bacterium (assembly GCA_024277475.1). The sequence goes on along the minus strand of JAJRVC010000397.1, from coordinate 19,014 downwards.
GAACCCGGATCTGCTCATTGCCGACGAGCCTACCACGGCCCTGGATGTGATTGTTGAAGCCCAATTTCTCGATCTTTTAAACGAGCTGCGAGCCCAATTCAACCTGACCATTTTACTGATTTCTCACAACCTTGGGATTGTGGCCCAGATGGCCGATCGAATTACGGTTATGTACGGCGGTCGGCTGGCTGAATGCGGCCGGGCTGAAACTGTTTTTGAGAAACCCCGACACCCATACACCCAGGGACTTTTGGCTTCTATTCCCAATATTAAATTAGATCAACCCGAGCTTCACACCATGCCGGGTGCACCGCCGGACCTGGTGGACCCACCGGCCGGTTGTGTATTTCACCCGCGCTGTCCCCATGTTATGGACAAGTGCCGTCGGGATATTCCGCGGGATTTTAAAAGCGGCGATCATCTCGCCGCTTGCTGGTTGTATGCGTGAGGACGGATGACGGAGTGTGCAACAAGTGACTAAAGTTGGAAAGATTCAGGCAAAATTAGCCACAGACCCACACGGACCGACACAGACATAAAAAAAAGATGGGAAGATGAGGGAAGAGGGATGATGGACGAAAAGAAGTTGAGAAGATAAGAAGGTGGGAAGATGAGAATTCCGGAGGACAGAGGTCAGCGGTAATGGAATTGGGAATGCGGAATGAAAAGAATAGGAAATGAGAAGTTGAGAAAATTAGCAGAGGACGGAGGCAGGCTGAGCCTGTGAACGATGACAGCAAGACCATGAACAAGCTGCTCGAAATAAAGAACCTGAAAAAATATTTTCCCCTGGACAAGGGCCTTTTGGCCCAGCTGTTTGTCAAAGACAAGCGCGTGGTCCGTGCTGTGGACGATGTCTCTTTTTTTATCCGGCAAGGCGAAGTCCTGGGACTTGCCGGGGAAAGCGGTTGCGGTAAGACCACCACCGGCAGGCTGGTGTTGAGGCTTCTCGAACCCACCTCCGGGGAAGTTTTGTACCGAGGCAATTCGGTTTTTGAGAACACACCGGGAGAAATGCGCCGGCTGCGTGAGAAGATGCAGGTCATCTTTCAGGACCCATTTGCCTCTTTGAACCCGCGGATGAACATCGGCGCTTCCATCGGGCATCCGCTTAAAATCCACACCTCTCGCAGCGCCGTCGAGATCAGGGACGTGACCCATGAGATCATGGAGAAAGTGGGACTTTCACCGGCTGGTTTTTTGAGCAAAAAATATCCACACCAGCTTTCGGGCGGCCAGCGGCAGCGGGTGGTGATTGCCAGGGCTTTAATTTCCAGGCCGGATTTTGTGGTGGCCGACGAGCCCATCGCCATGGCCGATGTTTCGGTCAGCGCCATGATTTTGGAATTGATGGTTCAGTTGAAGGAAGAATTTGATCTCACCTATCTTTTTATCACCCACGATCTGGCAACCTGCAAGTATATCTGCGACCGGATCGCCGTCATGTACCTGGGCCAGATCCTTGAAATTGGTCCATTAGACGAGGTCTTCAAACACCCGGTACATCCGTATACCACTTCGTTGCTGGCTGCCGTGCCGGTTCCGGACCCAAAATTCAGGCGGACGCATCCCATTCCCAAAGGTGAGATTCCCAGCGCCATCGATCCGCCTGCAGGATGCCGGTTTCACCCCCGTTGCGACTATGCCAATGCTGCCTGCCCGCGTGAAATACCGCCACTGGTACAGGTTGAAAATGATCATTGGGTCAGCTGCCCCGTGAGGCTCAAATCAGGTGGTTGAGGGAAGGGATTAAGCTCAAAGCCCAAAGGTGAAAGGGAAGATAAAGATGGGAAGGCGTGAAAGTGACTAAAGTTTAAAGTGAACTAAAGTTGGCGAGAAAGGAAGGCGGGAAGGAAGAAAGCTCAAGACACAGGTGCGAACGTCGAATTTTGATGTAGCCGCAAAAAGGCACAAAAAACACAAAAATAAAATTTCACACTTAATAATTTCAATCGGTTATGAGATCGAAAATCGAGAATTTAGACTTTTTACGAGACCGTCAATTTTGAATGAAAAGGAAAAAATTACCGCAGACACACGCGGACCGACACAGACATAAAAAAGGTTGGATGATTAGGATGAACCCTGTGATGGAAAACGGGTGATGGAGGAGGGGAGATGGACGAAAAGAAGATGAGAAATTAAGAAATTTAAAGGAGGGAGAAATGAAAACCATCATTGCTTTTTTTTCATTAACTGTTCTGGTAACTTTAACCGGACTCGTACCAATGGGCGGTGATCCTGTTGCCGGCGCAAATGACTCCGAAAATAAGATGCAGCGTTCAAGTGAAAAAACTTCCTGGGAAATTCCTATTGCTGCGGGTGTATGGTATCCCACCGACGGTCCGGTACCGGACCATCCGATGCGTTATTATCGGGTAAGATGTTGGCCAGGCTGCCACACCGGCAGCAGTTACGGGAAATATCCGCAGAAGACTTTGAACGACAAACCCATCTTCCCCACAAGTGCAGCCAGTGCCCACCCGGCTGTCAAGGAGTAAGCATCAATGTCAGACGTGTATCAATTTTTGGCAGACCATCATATTGAGTATGAGCGCCACGACCACCCGGCGGTGTTTACAGTTGCCGACGTTGAACGTCTGGTGCCGCCACTGCCGGCCGCCAGAACCAAGAATCTCTTTTTGCGCGATAAAAAGGGGAAACGTCATTTTCTGGTGGTCCTGCCGGCCCGGAAACGGGTGGACATTAAAGCCCTGGGTGTTGTTATCGGGGCGGGCCGATTGAGTTTCGGTTCACCGGATCGGCTCAAGCGGTATCTGGGTGTCGATCCCGGATCCGTTACCATTCTGGCGCTCATCCGGGACTCGGAGCATGCGGTGGAAGTTGTTTTTGACAAGATTCTTGGACCGGAGAAGGCCTTTCAGTTTCATCCCCTGGTCAACACCAGCACCCTGGTAATTTCCCGCGATAGTCTGAAACGATTTATCAGCCAAACCGGCCATGAGGTTCGTCTGCTGGATGTTCCCGGGGATTGGAATGACGGGTGACGATTGACAGAGACGGGAGGCGTGAAAGTGACTAAAGTTGAAAAGATTAAAGGAAAAATTAGCCACAGACACACGCGAATGTAAAGAAAAGGGCATAAGGCACAGGGTGCAGGGCGTAAGGGAAGGGTGCTGCAAGTGGCTAAAGTGAGTTAAAGTTAGAGAGAAAGGAAGGTGGAAGGTGAGGGATGAGGGAAGATGGACGAAAAGAAGGTGAGAAGGTAAGACGGTGGACGGTGAGGAATCGGGGATGAACGTCGAACGTCGAATTCTTACAACATGTTGTTGGATAAAACCCGTTAAGGACCTATAGGCTGAAGCTTCTTAACCGGTCCATACGGCTGGTGATTTCGGTGACACGAATTCCGTACTTTGCGTTTTGAACGATTACTTCTCCTCGTGCAATCAGCGTTTCGTTTACCAGAATATCCACCGGCTCCCCCTCCAGTTTTATAAGTTTGATGGCGGATCCGGGGGTGAGATTGAGCAGCTTCCGGATTTTAATTCTGGAGCGGCCCAACTCGACCTTGATTTCCAGTGGAATATCAAGCAATAGATCAAGGTCGACATCTTCAGGGGTTTTTGAATTCCGGGTTTCAGCATGAACATTTTCTTCTGCCTGAACCGGTGGTTGCTCCGGTTCTGCTGTTCCGGTTTCGTCCGGATCTACAGAGATCTGAGTCTGCTCCCGGCCGGCTACTTTTATTTCCATTTCCACAAAGATGATGTTTTCACCGCAACGGAAAGCGAAACGCTCATAATTTTCCATATTGAGCGCTTCAATTTCAAAATCATTTCCGGATGTGAAGGACGGTGTGGAAAGCGTGCACATTAAACCGGCATTGCTAAACGCCGATTTTAAATTTCCAGCCACGCTATTGCCTATTTCTCCCAGCATGTCTCTAATCTCTTCATCGCCTTCAATCTCTTCGACTTTCCTTCCGAGCATTTTGGCTGCCATTTCCCGCGAAAAGTCAGCGCCGGCATGGATGCTGATCCTGCCGGTCGCATCGCCTGAAAAACTGACAGACTCAACGTTGCGGATCTCTGCCGAGATTTCCGCGGTGGCCGCATCTGCGGGTTCCAGTTTCAATGAAAGCATCGTATCAAACACATCGACGATGGAATGGGTGATGTGGGTTCGGATGTCAAAATTTTCTATGTCACTCATACGACTTTCCGGCCGGGATCCTTAGAGTTAATGATTGGCGGCTTATGAACACGATTTTTTATATTGGAATTTATTCAATAACCTTAGGCACTCGTGTGAAACATTAAGCCGCTTTGGCTGCCGGCAACCGGATTCGTATGAAACACCGCCTGGCAGCAACAGTGAATTGATTGAACGTCGAACATCGAACGCCCAACGTCGAACGTCGAATATTGATGACGCTACGCTTTATCTAGTTTTAAAACAAGCGAACCGCTAAACTTCAAAAAATTGAATCACTTCAGGTTTCGCCTTCGGCTACGACCCGACAGGTTGCCCTGCTTTTTTTAAATTGGCAGAATACATTATTCGACGTTGGACGTTGGGCGTTCGATGTTCGACGTTCATCAGTTTCTTTTCCGATCAGACTGGCCGCCCTCTTGAGGCGGGTAAACTTTTTTAGCCAGAGGCGCCGCTCGTATGTAATAAAACGAACACTCCCTTTCAGGAAGGAATCAGTACCCCCGCAAAGCGGGATCTTCGACAGGCCCTCCCTCCGGGTTGCAGGCCCTACGGGCTGGAAGCTGGAGCCGGGTATCTACTGTTAAAATCGTCATCATGCACAATATGCAAACTTTATTCCATAAAATTTGAATTTTTTGCGTTAAAAACTATGATAGGGGAAAAGGTATGAATTCAACTATATTTTAAGATAGTTATGATTTATTTGGATGACTTCAAAAGGCGGTCATTATCTGGATTCAGCCGGCAGAGTCCCTGAAACAGGTCAGCATTTAAGCCGGAGGCGTTGGTGAGATGACGGTTTCGGCGGGCGGGAATCATCTCGTCGTTTAAAAGCGGCTTTTTAGTCGTATGATTCGACCTACCTATCACTCATTAATTATTATATTTTTTTGTGCTTTTTGGGCCTTTTTGCGGCCCTATCAAATATGAGATTTTCAGATGATCCGGGATTTGATACCGAGGATATCAGCAGATCCCTGCAAAATATTATCACAAGTAATCAGTTCGGCCTTTAATGACCAGGAACACGCAAGATGCAAAGCATCGAGTGTTCTTAGGGCTGTTTTTCTACTCAAAAGCCATGTCTCAGCCTGACTAAAATGTGCGGGTGACAAAGGATGACGAATGAAAAGACCCATCTTGATATCGCTATTAAGGGTATTCTCAATCAAATTGGCTTCAACATCGGTTATTTCTGCCATCCGAACCCAACGAGCGAGTGCTGAAGCAAATTCTACTTTGGTAAGGCTGCTGATCATAACCGGCGGTTGAATATCTGAAAGCAGTTCTTGTATTCTTCGGCTTACCTTTTCCTCACGATAATAAGGCAATAATGCACTCGTATCCAGATAATATTTTTTAACCTCGTTCATCTCTCAACTCTCGTATCAACGTTGCGCTCGATTTATTGGCTGCTGAAATTTGTTTTCGAAATTGCGTTCGATCTGGAAAATAAATTTTGGTATCTTCGGCTTCAATAACTGTTAATTTTGCAATAGGGCGCCCGCGACGGGTTATAATAACTTTTTCACCAGCCGTCACAGCATCTAATAAACTCCCAATATGCTGCCGAGCTTCCCTTACGCTGACCGTTTTCATTTTTATCCTTTTATATTTTATTTTCATAGAGCCGTATTTTTTTTCTTGACAGCGGCACCCAGTTTTATAAAGTGTACACATATTTTGTGTATACGTCAAATAGAAAAATAGTTAATTCCATAGCTATACGGAAATATAAATGGTAAAGAAACGCTGCAGCCCAGAGGGCGGGGCAATGACGTTTCCTGAGGTTTGAATGTAGGTGACGGTGACATAAGATTTATGTCCAGCCCATTTCTTCTGGATCAAAAAAACAACCAGGGATAGCATCAATCCTTTTTGCGGCCACATCAAATTATTGCAAGAGTACCATTATGATCGGAATTATGGCAGACAGCCACGGACGGCCTGAAATCATTGCAGCTGCCCTTGCGGTGTTCACAGACATGGATTGCCGGCCCATATATCATCTCGGTGATGTTTGTGATTCCAGCCATCCCGAGACCGCTGAAGCCTGTCTGGATCCATTGCGGGATCCTCGTGTAATCATAATTAAGGGCAACAATGATCAGGCCATTGTCGCCAATCATTTCGGCCAGGCAAAACCGCCGGTATCCCCCGGGGTTTTACAGTATCTTAGCAACTTGCCGCTGGTAAAATATCATTTGAACGCGATTTTTGTTCACTCGCTGCCTTTTGTCCGTGAACTGGGGCTATCCAGCATGATCGGCGACATGGGAGACCGCGAAAAACGCCGCATTTTTAAGGAATTCCCTGATTGTGTTATTTTTCGGGGACACAGTCATTCTCCGGAAATCGTCTGGTTGCAAGGGCAGCAGGTTGCAAGCCGGTTCCCCGTTAGCGGAGAAAAAATTGAGCTAACAGAAAAAATTCCCTGTGTGGTGACCTGCGGTGCCCTCACCCGCGGGTTTTGTATGGTTTGGAACCCCGAAGAAAATGTTATTGAATGTCTTTCTTTTCGATAAGTCATTTAAGGTGTAATTTTTTTGAGGATTTCACCCTCAGCCGTTAACATGAATATCATAAAATTATTTTTTGCAGCGTCTTCGGCCAGCTCGCCAAAGCAGATTGCCTGAACCTCGAATTTTTTTCCCTTCCCGGTTTTCAATTGTATCAAACACTGCTGAGCATCTTCTTTCCGGTAAAAGGCGGGTATATACAACTCGCTCTGATCTTCATCGAGTTGTCCCAGAAACTGCTCATTTGCACCGGGATCCTGTATGACCACCCAGATCCATGTATCTGATTTTATCTCTTTGTTCATAGGTGTTCCTCATCATCTTTCCCATTTGCTTTTTGAGCATTCTTGCGCTGCCATTCAATTTGATTCTTTATTTCACTGAGTATAAATGAGCTTTTCAAACTCTTGGCAAGGATGTCGTTGCCGGGTTCCACTCCGATTGTTTTTTTAATAAATTCACGGACGTCCCGGATTGCAGCCTGGATGTTGCCGTTAAAGACTCCAGCTCTGGCTAAAACGTTTTTACCGGGACCGGTCATTAAATTCAAGGTCCAAAAAGGTCCCCGGATATTGATTCGATCCTCAACATCTTCTTCTTTTTTCGCTGCTTTTTTTAACTGGTACTTAACCTGGTTTCCGATTTCGTTTAAAATAAAATAGGATTTCAGCATTTCAGCTATTTCATCCTGGGTCGGCTCAATTCCGGAAACAAATTGGACATATCTAATTATCGTCAAGATGGCATCTTTGATGCTACCCGCTATCCGAATAAATTCCGCCAAAATCAACTCCCTTATTTTTCCCGGAGTAATGAGCTCTTGATATGGCCGCAAAAAGGCACAAAAATCACAAAAAATACAATTTTATCCCTAATAATTTCAGTAGGTTATAAGGGTAAAATTCGAGAATTTCGACTTTTTACGAGATTGTCAGCTCTTATTTGGTCCCTAAAATCTTATCCCCCGCATCGCCCAAACCCGGCAAAATATATCCGATATCATTCAATTTCTCATCAAGGGCGGCTACATAGACATCCACATCCGGATGGACGGAGGTCAATTTTTCGATGCCTTCCGGTGCGGCGACCATGAATATTCCTTTGATATGATTGCAGCCTGTTTTTTTGATCAAATCAATGGTGGCAATCAGCGACCCCCCCGTGGCCAGCATGGGATCTATGATCAGGGCAATCCGTTCTTCCATGGCGCTGGTCATCTTGACGTAATATTCGACCGGCAGCAGGGTTTGTTCATTGCGGTACAGCCCCACCACGCTTACCCGGGCAGACGGTATCAGATTCAAAACCCCGGGCATCATTCCCAAACCCGCTCTAAGGATGGGAACAACGGTTATCTTTTTCCCTTTTATTTTTTCAACCTGAATTGACCCGGCCCAGCCTTGGATCGTTTTTGTTTCGGTTTCAAGATCTTTGGTCGCTTCATACGTTAACAGCGTGGCCAACTCTGACGCAAGATCTCTGAAATCCTTGGTGGTAACATTGTTTTCCCTCATCAGTGCGAGTTTGTGCTTGATCAGCGGATGATTCACAACATGTACAGGCACGAGACGACCTCCTTTTTGCGATAGGATTAGCGGATGCAGGTAAGATGGCAAGTGGAAATCCACCTTTACTTGGTTGAATATTCAATCTACTAGCCATTCATCAATTCCAATGACAGTCACTTCTCCGGAGCCTAGTTTGGTTTGCTATCATAGGTTCCGCTGCCAGTCATATTGAAATTAATTTTATGTGTCAAGAACTCAGAATGGTATTTGCAGGAATTCAACTGAGATAATGGAATAGAATAATGGAATGATGGCCGCCGGCCCGTAAAGCCTACACCCCGGAGGGAATGATGGTCCTTTCGGGTCCCATCATTCCCTCCGCGGCGGCCTAAAGCAGTGTTGTTAAGGGATGCATGAATTTAATCTAACATCGAAATCCTGGTCCTCTGGGCCTCCGGCTCGTAAGGGTACGATCCTAAGCCTCGGAGAGCCAGTCGAAGATCCCGTCGTCGGGGGTCAGAAATAACCGGCTCTGCCTTGAAAATAATACAAAGTGTGGAGTGATCTAAAGTTAATGTATCGCATCGCTCTGTCGTTAATAAAAAAGATAGAATTCCTTAACTTTAGGCACTTTAGTTCACTTTAGCTCATTTTAGGCACTCGTATGTAATAAAACCAGCACTCCCCTTCAGAAATGAATCAGTGCCCCGCGGAGCGGGATCTTCGACGGGCCCTCCCTCCGGGCTGGAAGCTGGACCCGGGTATCTATTCAAATGCACCCAACGGTCTTTTGAAGGTAAAGGCAGCGGGATTTTTGACAAGCATTTCGCTGGCTGCGTCGATATTGCCTCCTAAAGCTGCAAAGGGTGAGGATACGACAAAAAAAACACAACCGACAGCGGTTGCAATGATGCCCACAGGTCGGACCACGGCAAAATCAAAAATCATTTCACCGCCACTGGGGTCTTCCGCCTCAAAATATTCCTCGGCAAAGGCGGTGGTCGTCAACGGCATGATCATCATTGCTGCGATCATCACAATGATCAGGGATTTTTTTACAATTTTAAACATTATTTTTTCCTCCACATAAAATTGGTTTTTCCGATGATCTCTGAATTTAGATCTATTATACTGCTTTTTGGTTGAAAATATCAATATATTTGTTAAAAACATCGCAGGGTTCAGGGTTGTGGGTTCAGGGTTCAGGGTTCAGGGTTGTGGGTTCAGGGTTCAGGGTTGTGGGTTCAGGGTTGTGGGTTCAGGGTTCAGGGTTCTGGGTTCTGGGTTCTGGGTTCAAGGTTAAAATACGAAATGACCTGGCTTTCAGTCGCATTCGCTTAAAATGCTATCGGCGTTTTCATTGAAATCTTAAGTAGAAAACAGGGGTTCGGGGTTGTGGGTTCGGGGTTCAGAGTTCAAGGGTTGTGGGTTCGGGGTTCAAGGGTTCAGGGGTCGGAGGGCGGGAGAGATGGAAGCGTGGAAGTGACTAAAGTTGAAAGAAAGGAAGGTGGGATGAAGGGAAGGGCGGAGAAAGTGACTAAAGTGAGCTAAAGTTTAAAGTGACTAAAGTTGGGAGATCGGAGGAACAATGGCTGGCTGGCTGATTAGATGAACAATTTAAAATGACATCAGAAATTAGATACATAGAAGTGGCCGTTGCGCTTCCGGTCTATCAAACATTTACCTACAGCGTCCCTGAATCTTTTGCCGATTTTATGGCCAGCGGAAAAAGAGTGCTTGTCCCCTTCGGACGGCGCCGGGAAACCGGCTATGTATTTGGTCAAAGCCAGGGGCTTGGTATAAAGGGGATCAAATCAGTTCTGGATATTCTCGACGACCAGCCGCTTTTTCCGTCATCGATGGTACCGTTTTTCAAATGGATTTCAGACTACTATAAATATCCAGTTGGCCAGGTTGTAAAAAATGCGCTTCCCAGCGGTTTAAATGTTCGTGATTACGCATCGGTCGCCATTACCGAAAAAGGACGATATGAGCTCGACCACGGTCGACCGGCACCGATTGCCAAAGAGATCCTGGGCCGGTTGCAATCCGGAAGTATCCAGGTCAAAGATCTTTGTAAAAAAATCGATCAGGACGTACCCGGTACCCTGTTGTCCGCCTTTGAGCGATGTGGCTGGATTACAAAAAAATGGGAGCTTTGCGGGGAAAAGACGAAAGCCCGACTGGAGCGTTTTGTGCGCCCGGCCGACACTGCTTTGCCCGTGGATCATTTGTCCGAGGTCAGAAGAAAAATAATAGATGTGTTAAAAATGGAGGGTGAAATCACCCTGAGAAAACTTAAAGAAATTGTGCCCACCGCCGCCGCTTTAATTAAATCCCTTGAAAGGGACGGTTATTTGGCCATCGGCACCAAAAGGGTGTACCGCGACCCTTTTGGCGATTCAATTGAGACTGATCGTGCGCATGTTTTGAACCAGGAGCAAGTTAGGGCCGTTTCACAAACCAGTAAATATCTGACTAAAGGGTATAAGACCTTTCTTTTGAGAGGGGTTACCGGCAGTGGAAAAACTGAAGTTTACATGCAGGTTGCCGCCGAGGTTTTAAAAAACAGGCGTAAAGTATTGGTCCTGGTGCCGGAAATCGCATTGATTACCCAGATGGAAAGTCGCTTTCGTGCCCGTTTCGGTGAATGTGTCGCTGTGTTGCACAGCGCTCTGTCAGCGGGCGAGCGTTATGATCAATGGACCCGGATCATGCGGGGGGAGGCGACGGTTGCCATCGGTGCCCGCTCCGCCATATTCGCTCCTCTCAGCAACATCGGTGTCATCATCGTTGATGAAGAGCATGATGCTTCTTACAAACAGGAGGGCAGTCTGCGTTACAATGCCAGGGATCTGGCGACGGTCAGAGCAAAACAAAATAAGTGTGTGGCACTGCTGGGTTCGGCCACACCATCGATTCAGTCCTACTATAATGTGACCACAAAGAAGTTCACTGAACTCACATTGGAAACGCGTGTCGAACAGCGTCCCCTGCCTGAGATCAGTATCGTGGATCTTCGTCGGACCAGAGATATGCGAGGCATCCGGCGTTTTATCAGTCCCGAACTGCTGCAGGCCATGAAAGCGTCTCTTGAACGCGAGGAGCAGGTACTGCTTTTTTTAAACCGGCGGGGGTACGCCGGCTTTCCGGTCTGCGGGGCATGCGGCCAACCCATGCGTTGCAAACATTGCGATATTTCACTGACCCTGCACCGGCAGGCAAATGCTTATCAGTGCCATTATTGTGGTTTTAGCCGGGTGGCCACCTCGAAATGTGAATTTTGCGGATCTGCTAAAATAAGGCACCTGGGCCTCGGTACGGAAAAGCTCGAGGCCATGGTGACATCGATTTTCCCCAAGGCCCGAATTGCCCGTATGGACCGTGACACCACAAAGCGAAAAGGGTCCATCATAAAGCTGCTGAAAGGGCTTAAAAATAGAACCACCGACATTCTGCTGGGCACCCAGATGGTGGCCAAAGGGCACGATTTTCCCAACATCACCCTGGTGGGCATTATCTGTGCGGACCTTTCGCTGAGTTTTCCGGATTTTCGGGCCGGTGAACGAACATTTCAGCTTTTGGCGCAAGTCGCCGGAAGAGCAGGACGCGGAGACAGTCCCGGCAAAGTCATTTTACAAACATACAATCCGGATCATTTCAGCATTGCCGCAGCCAGACAGCAGAATTTCATTTCTTTCTACCGCCAGGAGATCGGTTTTCGCAAGGCACTTAATTATCCACCCTATTCCAGAATGGTACAGCTAAAAATAGCGGGCAGGGACCCGTTAGAGACGGAAAACCATGCCCGTATGCTGGGCGATCATTGCCGGGAGCTAAAAACAAACCACGGCGCCGATTATCAAAGTGTGGAGATTATGGGGCCCATTGAGGCTTCTTTGACCAGAATCGCCGGCCGATACCGCTGGCAGGTTCTGTTGAAAGGACTGAATGCCAGGGTGCTGCATCAGTTTGTCAACCAGCTTTTATCGGAGAACCCGTCAGTTTTCGCCCGCCAACCGGTCCTGGTGTCAATCGATGTGGATCCCTTTTTTATGATGTGAGAATGTCCGGGTTGCGGGGAAAAAGGGCCTAGAGCAAGAAATCACTCAATGTGAGGCGCGGGGGGATCCGGTTGCACATTCAAAGGCCTGGTTCGCTGCTAATTGCACCTTGACATTGTACAGCAGGCGTCATAAAATTTTTTCAAGATTTATAAAATCAATTTAGAGAAGGAGCCAATCATGAACTGTAAAGGGCCTTTAGCGCTAGCCGTCACAATTGGGCTGACACTGTTTGCTGCAATTGGGTTCAGTGCCCAGGATGATGCCGGACCCGTCGTTTTTTTTCCGCAAACCCTCTATGAATTTTCCCCGGTACTTGAAGGAGCTAAAGTCGTGCACGAATTTATCGTTCAAAATAAGGGGACAGCCACCTTGAACATAGAACGTGTGAAGACCGGCTGAGGGTGCACCGCTGTCTCATATTCGAGACAGATCCCTCCCGGTGGAGAGGGGAAAATAACCCTGAAAGTCGATACCAAAGGATACGGTGGCAGAAAAATGAAAAAAACCACGGGTGTTTATACCAATGACAAAACGCGCCCGCGGCTGGACCTGGTCATAAGTGGCCAGGTTGAGAAATTTGTCACGTTCCGTCCGCGACATGCCAATATGAGCGGTTTTGTCGGTGATCCTATCAAGGCTACCGTGACCATTATTCCGGAAAAAAAATATCCTTTTAAGATTCTCAATTTGCATGCGAAAGACGGCAAGTACATCAAATACCAGCTGGAAGAAACCAAAGAATCCGGCACCACGGCTTATAAGCTAAATGTTGAGAACCTGAAAACAGACGCCGGCCGTTACCACGACTCCATTATACTAGAAACGGACAGCAAGATCCGGCCGCAGCTCAACGTAAGGGTTTACGGTTATCTGCGTCCTCGCAAGTCGAACGATCCTCCTGCAAAGCGGGAGCCCCCGGGAAGCCCCCCGGAAGGGAGTGAAGGCAATTAGCTCGACTATTTCCGATGACCTTGCTGCCTTCTCACCGGATCCACTACCGGAAGTGGTGGTTTAATATTGATATGGCCGCAAAAAGGCACAAAAAACACAAAAATATGGTAGATTTTAAAGTTGTGGCATTTGATTGTGACGGCGTATTATTTGATACCGAACAAGCCAATCGGGTTTATTACAGCAAGATCCTGCAGTATTTTGGCAGGCCGGCGGTGACGGACGAACAATTTACCTTTGTTCACATGCACACTGTATTCGAATCCCTGGCCTATTTATTCCCCGATGAAAAGACCCTGGCGGCGGCTCACGTTTTTCGCAAAACTCTGGATTATCGGCAGTATTTCAGCTATCTCACGGTGGAGCCGCATCTGGTTTCCCTGCTCGAAAAACTAAAACCGCAATTCAAAACCGCTATCGCCACCAACAGAACAGACACCATGGATCGGCTGCTGGCCGCATTTAATTTGGGCGGATATTTTGATCTGGTTGTAACTGCCGGCGATGTCGAGCGACCCAAACCCCATCCTGATGTGCTGTTAAAAATTTCAGACCATTTTAAAATCCCGCCCGGTCAGGTAATTTATATCGGTGATTCGCTATTGGACGAATTGGCCGCGAGAGCGGCCGGCATGCCCCTGGTCGCATACTGCAATCAAGGGCTGAGGGCGGATTACCACATCAGCAATCTCGGGGAGCTTGAAGAACTGCTTAATGTATGAGAAGGAGTAACCGTTGAACCCGTGAACGCTTACATTGCTATGGAGTAGAAAAGAATGGAAACTGAAATATCTGAAGACAATGAGAGGGAAACGGCTCCAACTGAAATAGACTGGGACCGTCGTATATTGTGCAGTGACGGAAGCTGTATCGGCGTAATCGGGCCCGGTGGACGCTGCAAGGAGTGCGGGAAGGAATATGAGGGTACTTTGGCGGAGGACCATTTTTCAGAGACGGAAGAGCCGTCTCCACCGGACAGTTCGTTGGAGGAAGCAGGCCCGGCTCCTGAGCGGGAAGTGTCCCAGGAGACAGCCGGATCAAATGTTGCGGATGAAGTTCCGGCAGATGATGACTGGCAGGATCGCATTTTGTGCGGTGATGGTAACTGTATCGGTGTGATCGGCCCTGACGGGCGCTGCAAGGAATGCGGCAAGGGCTCCGCGGGATAATGGCAAATGATGAATGACGAGTGGGTGTGGATCAAGACTGTTGAACATTGGAATATCCGTATATTATTAAGCACAAATTCGAGAAGTTTGATCTTATAACCTATTCGTTATTGCCGGTTTGTCAGGCTTAGGTTAACGGTAACCGAATCGTAAAGACAGCCCCACCTTCCGGTGCGTTATCGGCATAAATCATGCCTTTGTGATCTTCGATAATCCTGTAGCAAATAGAGAGCCCGACCCCCATTCCCATGGTTTTTTTGCGGGTAAAAAAAGGATCAAAAATTTTTGCCAGGTCCTTTTTTGAAATACCCGGACCGTTGTCTTGAACGGTTATGATAATTTCTTCGTTTTGGTTGTGGGTGTCGATGCTGATTTCACCGCCAATGGGTGTAGACTGTCTAAGCTTTTCCTGGAAATCAGGTGCATTGATAATGGATTCCACGGCATTGTTGACCAGATTCATGATGACCTGACCGATTTGCTGGGGGGATGCGATGATTTCCGATGTTTTAGCAACCAGGTTTAACTGGATGCTTACCATGTTTTTTTTCAAATGACTACGCGTCAGGGCTACCGTGTTTTCTATTACCTGATTGATATTCATGGGTTGCTTATTTTCTTTGCCCGGCCGGTTGAGATCGATGAGGTTGCGAACGGTGTTTCGTATACTGGTAAAGGCATTTTTAATCAAATCCAATTGACTTATAAGCTCTTTATCATCTTCATATTTCATGCGAATAACGCTCAACAGGGCCGTAATTCCCTGCAGGGGAGAATTGATTTCATGGGCAATGGATGCCGCCAGCTGTCCGGTTGCGGCCAGTCGTTCGGATTTCAGCAACTGGTTGTGAAGAAATTTTGTTTCAGTAATGTCCTTTGCGACACACAAAAAAGAGGGGTTTCCCAGATACGAAACAAAACGGCAGTTGACTTCATTGGGGGTAATGCTGCCGTTTCTATTTTTTATATTGAGCTGAAAGCGGGATTTTTTTTGTGTACGCACTTTTCGGAGCATACTTTGCAGGTAGGGAATCTGATTGGACTCAACGATTCTGGTGATACTGAGCTTTATGAATTCGTTTCTTGTGTATCCGGTACTTTCGAGCATCCGTCCATTGGTCTCGATAAATTTTCCCTCGGTGTTGAAAAGAAACACCCCTTCAGTGACATTATCAAATAATTCTTTGTATCGTATCAACTCTTCGGCTTGCTTGAATTCAGTCGTGTTGGATGAGATGATGGTTGCCGCAATGACTTTTCTATCGAGTCTCAAGGCACCGATGCGGTAGGTATACCATTTGGGTTTGCGGCCAGTGCCCATGCGTACTTCAAAACTCTCCGGTTCCCCGGTCTTAAAGACACTTTCGATACATTCCCTCGCAAGATCCCGATACTCTGCGGGGAGAAACCGGTACATACTTTTACCGATGGCTTTTTTTCGAGGTAGTTTAGATATATTCTGGTTTATAAAGCGAATGATACCTTTTTGATCCACTGCGATGATCATGTCCGGTGCGGTGGCTACCAAGGAACGCCAGAGCTCCTCGGATTCATTTAGTTTTTGTTTTGCCTCCTTTAACTTGTTAATAATGGCCTGCGCGTGGGAACCGAACAAAATGAACAGGCACAACACGATCACCCGCAGATAAATATCGTACAAATCAGGGCCGATGAGTTCGGCAATAAGATTGAATTTATTTGAAAAAAAAATATTCAAGATGGAATCCAGTAACCAATAGATGATGGCTATAAAAATGACGGCCAGCACCATCGAATCCGAATACTTGCTTAGAGCTGAGGTGTCCCCCTTGGTTTCAAACCTCACTTTTTTATTTGATTTCAGCGGATTGGGACCCAAAGGCGATTTTGTGAATTTCTTTCTTGAAACATTCATACGGCTTGCACCTGCTGTTGTTCGTTAAAATAGGGGTAACCGTTGACAGGTTCTGGGGTTCAGGGTTCAGGGTTCAGGGTTCAGGGTTCTGGGTTGTGGGTTCAGGGTTCTGGGTTGTGGGTTCTGGGTTCAGGAGTTAAGAGCGCAAACCTAAAGCCTCAAATTAAACTACATTTATTTTGACAGGATTTACAGGATTATCAGAATTTATTTTGGACTCGCATACCTCTATCCTGTTGATCCCGGCAGGAAAAGATAGATTCGCTTTGCACAGTCTTTTTTTAATAGACAGAATTCATTCATTCGTCATTCCAGAGGTTCAGCGTTCAGGGTTCCGGATTTAAGGCTAAAAAATATTCCTTCTCATCCTTTATCACAATCGACTCAAAATGATAATATAAAAAACAAAGTGGACCTGTCACGATGGCATCAAATCAAGCATCAACTTATCGGCCTCATTATAGTCGGCCTTCGATTTTTGAGAGACGGTTGAAAGAGGAAATGGTGATATGGCTGCAAAAAGGCACAAAAATCGCAAAAAATGAATTTTACACCTAATAATTTTATTATTAGGTTATGAGATCAAAATTCGAGAATTCCGGTTTTTGGGGAGATTGTCAATGAGGAGTTTTCGAGAACAGTCCTTAACATAAAATTTTCTACAGGTGCTTTGACAAGACTGCATAAATGTCGCGATCTGTCGCAAATACCGCCACTGCCGCGATCCGGTAATTGACCAGCCGATCTGCGGGTATTGCCCTGGTGAACCGGCAGCCGTTTTGCCAGTCGATATAGATTGGTTTAGGACGTAATCGATGCGGATCTATCTGCAGATCTTTGCAAAGCAAATCGGCCAGGCGTACTTTTTTGACATTTTTACCGGTTAAGCGTGAAAATGGAATTTTGCGGGTTGCCAAAATTCGATCGATAATCCCTTCGTCTAAGGTCTCCAGAACCTGGATAAGTGTTGAGTAGGAGTGTCGGCTGCCGTTTTTGGGTTCTTCCAGGGAGACAATGGAGTATCCCTGTTTATAATTGGTAAAATTGACGACGCGATGATCGCCCGGGATGATGCGCTCATCGTTATGGATTATTTCCGTAACCGATGGATAGAATTGAGGAGCCGGGAAGGTTTGATTCAACCTTACGGCAAGCGCTTTGTAAGTGGTTGAATAATTACCGGAGGGATTCCAGATGGACCAGCCGGTTGTTCCACCCACCTGGAGTCCGTCTAATTGTGCATTGATATCACCGGGTTTATACCAGAATCCCTGAATCCAGGGTCGTATTATTTTACCGGTGCGGCTTTTCATCCGCTTCATGCTTGACTCCACAATTTCCTGCGGATACTCCACCGGCTTTTTTTTCCCAAAAAATCCTGAAGGAAAATGGGAAGGATAGAGCATCGGGCTGATGACATCCACGTAGGGTGCGATGGATTCTACCAGTTGGCCTACCCCGAAATCCACCGATTTCCAAGCCACCATCCCAAATACATCAACTGATATGGTTACTCCCGTGGGTTTTAGCGCAGCTTGGGCCGATTCCAAGAATTTACCGATGCATTGAGTTTTGTTCAATTGTCCCGTATCGAGAGGATATTCAATGGCCGAAAGATTGCCATCACTGGGGAAGCGAATATAGTCAAATTGAATTTCGTCAAATCCGAGCTGGACAAGTTCTTTGCAAAGCGCTAGATTGTATTGCCACACCCTTTGGTTAAAAGGATTGGACCAGTACAACCCATTTTTGTCCGACCATGGGTTTCCGGATTGAGTGTCAATGATTCCCATATCGGGACGTCTGGTTACCAGTTGATGATCGGCGAACACATCCAGTTTTGCAATAGTCCAGAAACCCTGGGCTTTAAGCCTTCTCAAGGCGCTTTCCACCAATCCGTTTGTGGCGACGGCTCCGATTTCTGCGGCTTGCGCATTGTTGGATTTCCATCGAATCCACCCGTGAGGATCTTTGACGTGCAGAACAGCGGCATTGATTCCCGCCAATTTCGCATAGTGTACGAACTCGTCGATTTTACGTTCGGTAAAGCTATGTGACGGCAGATAAAGTGCCTTTATACCGTCAGGGGTGCCGGCCGGGCTGTGAGAAGGAATAAGGAGCAGAATTGTGAGATTGATTGCAAGCTTCCACCCTATCCATCTGCATCTTCGAGCTGGATTCAATTTTTTTACCTCGTTCAGGGTTCTGGGTTCAGAGTTCAGGGTTCTGGGTTCAGGGTTCAGGGTTCTGGGTTCAGAGTTCAGGGTTAAAATACGAAATGATCTGGCTTTCGGCCGTATTCGCTTAAAATGCTATCGGCGTTTTCATTGAAATCTTAAGTAGAAGGCGGGACTCAGGGTTCATGGGTTGTGGGTTCTGGGTTCAGGGTTCATGGGTTCAGAGTTCAGGGTTCAGGGTTCAGGGTTCTGGGTTCAGGGTTCCGGGTTCCGGGTTCTGGGTTCAGGGTTCAGGGTTGTGGGTTCTGGGTTCAGGGTTCATGGGTTCAGAGTTCAGGGTTCTGGGTTCAGAGTTCAGGGTTGTGGGTTCTGGGTTCAGGGTTGTGGGTTCGGGGTTCTGGGTTCAGAGTTCAGAGTTCTGGGTTCTGGGTTCTGGGTTCTGGGTTCATGGGTTCATGGGTTCTGGGTTCAGGGTTCTGGGTTCTGGGTTCAGGGTTGTGGGTTCTGGGTTCAGGGTTGTGGGTTCTGGGTTCAGGGTTGTGGGTTCTGG